>JBIIKC010000208.1:0-3450 GCA_044233375.1 Ilumatobacteraceae bacterium | reverse complement strand
GCCGACACCGACTCGGAACGAGACGTTGCCTTCGTCGAGAGCAGCTCGGCGCAGCACCCATTCGAAAGTCGTGCGACGGCATGCGAGCATCACGAGTTCGTCGTCACCCGGCTGAGGTTCGAAATTCGTGATGGTTTCGGGCAGATCGTCTCCGAATCGCATTTCGGTGGCGCCGGCTTCGAGGAGGCGAGCCAAGACATCGGGCTCATTCGTGGCGAGCAGATTTCGCAGCCGGGCGAGGAATGCGTGGCTGTGGCGCACTTGGGGAGCTCCCCGACGGTCCCAGTCGAACGCCTCGTCGGGGGAGTCCGGCATCGGCGTGTCATCGCGCTCGATGACCGTGACTCGGTGTCCCGCCCGCCCCAACTTGAGGGCCGTGCTCAAACCGGAGACTCCGCCGCCGACGACGAGGATCTTCAAGGGTTCACCGGATCGCGATTCACTCGACCGGGATTCACTCGACCGGGATTCACTTGACCGGGATTCACTTGACTGGGATTCACTTGATCGGGACCGAGTAGACACGGCTTCACAATACGGTTGGCTCGGAGTTCGAGCGCAGTTCGAAGCCGGGATTGTGCTCGGTCCAAACGGCTTCTCGACACTTCCCGGACACGGAACACGGGCCTGAGCGGCTGGTCGGTTGTCGCTTAGCACTCCCACCTCTAGAGTGCTAGCACTCGGTCGGCGTGAGTGCGAACGAGTCCAGTTTCAGTACATGCACACCCAAACGCCCATGAAGGAGACAGAACCATGGCGAAGATGATTGCGTTCGACGAGCAGGCTCGTCGCGGCCTCGAAGCCGGAATGAACAAACTTGCTGACGCAGTCCGCGTGACGCTCGGACCCAAGGGCCGCAACGTGGTCCTGGAGAAGAAGTGGGGCGCCCCCACCATCACCAACGACGGTGTGTCGATCGCAAAGGAGATCGACCTCGAGGATCCGTACGAGAAGATCGGTGCCGAGCTCGTCAAGGAAGTTGCGAAGAAGACCGACGACGTCGCCGGTGACGGTACGACGACGGCCACCGTGCTCGCATGGGCGATGGTGCGTGAAGGTCTGCGCAACGTTGCAGCCGGCGCGAACCCGATGAGCCTGAAGAAGGGCATCGAGGCAGCAGTCGAAGCAGCAGTTGCATCGATCAAGAGCCTCGCAAAGGAAGTCGACAACAAGGATCAGATCGCCCAGGTGGCATCGATCTCCGCTGCCGACACCGAGATCGGTTCGATGATCTCCGATGCGATCGACAAGGTCGGCAAGGACGGCGTCATCACCGTCGAAGAGAGCCAGACCTTCGGCATGGAGATGGACCTCGTCGAGGGAATGCGCTTCGACAAGGGCTACATCTCGCCCTACTTCGTGACCGACCCCGACCGTATGGAAGCCGCCCTCGAGGATCCGTACTTGCTCCTCGTGTCGTCGAAGATTTCCTCGGTGCGCGACATGCTGCCAGTACTCGAGAAGGTCATGCAGGGCGGACGTCCGCTCGTCATCATCGCCGAGGACGTCGAAGGTGAAGCTCTCGCGACGCTCGTCGTCAACAAGATCCGTGGCACGTTCAAGTCGGTTGCCGTCAAGGCACCTGGCTTCGGCGAGCGCCGCAAGGCCATGCTGCAGGACATCGCCATCCTCACCGGTGGCCAGGTCATCAGCGAGGAAGTCGGTCTCAAGTTGGAGAACGCCACCCTAGACCTGCTCGGTAAGGCCAAGAAGATCGTGATCACCAAGGACGAGACCACGATCATCGAAGGTGCCGGAAGCGACGACGACATCAAGGGACGGATCAACCAGATCAAGACCGAGATCGACAACACCGACTCCGACTACGACCGTGAGAAGCTCCAGGAGCGTCTCGCCAAGTTGTCCGGTGGTGTGGCTGTTCTCAAGGTCGGCGCCGCCACCGAAGTGGAGCTCAAGGAGAAGAAGCACCGCATCGAGGATGCTGTCAGCACCACGAAGGCTGCCATCGAAGAGGGCGTCGTTCCCGGCGGTGGAGTGGCATTGCTGCGCTCGCAGGCTGCGGTTCTCGCTGCTGCAGACAAGATGACTGGTGACGAAGCCACTGGTGCACGCTTGGTTGCGAAGTCCCTCGAGGCTCCGCTCAAGCAGATCGCCGAGAATGCCGGCATGGAAGGCGGCGTCGTCGTCGAGAAGGTGCGCAACCTGAAGGGTGCCGAAGGTTTGAACGCAGCCACCGGTGAGTACACCGACCTCGTCAAGCTCGGCGTCATCGATGCAGCCAAGGTGACTCGTTCGGCTCTGCAGAACGCAGCATCGATTGCGGCTCTGTTCCTCACCACCGAGGCTGTCGTTGCTGACAAGCCTGAGGCTGAAGGTGCGGCCATGCCCGGCGGAGGAATGGAAGATTTCTGATCTGACGTCTTCATCGTCGAATTCGTCGGCGAATGTTCAGCGCACCCCCGGAGAGATCCGGGGGTGTGTCGTTCTTGCGACATGTCTCAAGGTGCTCGAGGCCGATCCCGACTCGGGATCCGAGATCGACAAAGACGTCGATGGCGACATGCAGATCACTCTCGATGCTCTGCATGAGGTGGGTATCGATGCACGACCTGTCGCCTGGGACGACTCGACGTTCGATTGGTCGTCGTGTGATGCGGTGATCGTTCGCAGCACATGGGACTACCACCGCCACATCGATGGGTTTCTTCGTTGGCTCGACGACGTATCGCAGGTGACGCGGCTCGAGAACCCGGTTGACGTTCTGCGTTGGAACATCGACAAGCGGTACCTCGCGGAATTGGGAGCGAGTGGGCTTCCCGTGATCGAGACGTTGTTCGTGGAACCGGAAACAGTCTCATGGACCGAGTTTGTCGATGCGATGGCTGCTCGCGGAGACGTCGTCGTGAAGCCGGCGGTCAGTGCTGGGAGCAATGACACTCAACGCCATGGTCACGTGGCTTCGGCGCGTGCTCACATCGACGAACTCCTTGCACGAGGTCGTGTCGTGATGGTTCAGCCCTATCTCGACAGAGTCGATGCCGAATCGGAGACTGGTCTCGTGTACATCGACGGTGTGTTCAGTCATGCATTCTCGAAGGGGCCGATGTTGGCTGCCCCCGGCAATGCCGTCGGCGACCTGTATCTCGAAGAGAAGATCGACGCACGTACACCGACTGCCACACAACGTGAACTCGGTGATCGAGTGATGGCGTTGCTCCTCGAGCGCTGGGGTCGGTTGCTGTATGCCCGTGTCGACATGTTGCCGACGGACAACGGCCCGGTGATCATCGAAGTCGAACTCACCGAACCGTCGCTGTACCTGCACCTCGACGATGGCGCTCCAGCAAGCTTCGCTTCGGCGATTGCTTCACGCCTCGCCTGAGTCGAACTCGTAGATGAACGAGTGTTCCGCAATCGTCTTCTCATGAACTGAGAAGTGTGTTGGATCTGACCGTTGCGACCGATGGTGCTGCCGGGTCAGCTTGTGAG
>JBIIKC010000207.1:0-3459 GCA_044233375.1 Ilumatobacteraceae bacterium | reverse complement strand
GCAGGTGCTCGATTGCTGCGGCAACGAAATCGACTCCCAGCCCGACGAACGTCCCGTGGTCGTCCGTGGCATCCGCGTGGTACGCCGATGCGGCGAGTGGGACGTCGCATCGATCGATTCCTCTGCAATAGTCGAGAAGGCAGCGTTTGATCGCCCGTTCGGCTGCGATCGCCTCGATCGGGTCGAAGCGATCATCGACGGTTCTTGTGTTGACCATTCCGGAACAGTATCCCTGAACCATGCTCGGCTGATCGGGGCTGGTCCGCCGGCAACTAGCCTGCATCCATCGAAGGGCATCGAGTTCTTCGGAGGTGGTAAGGGGGAGATGGTGGCGACTCGAATTCCCGTTGCGGATGGTGTCTTCACGTGGCCGTCCGACGAACCGAGGCTCATCGGCAGTCGATGCACGAAGTGTGCCAATCACATGTTTCCAGTCCAGTCCAGTTGTCCGAAATGCACCAGCGATTCGACGGAGACTGTCGAATTGGCGAGGCGCGGGACCTTGTGGACATGGACGGTGCAAGGTTTTCCACCCAAGTCGCCTCCATATGCGGGGGACGCGGATCCGAAGACATTCGTGCCATTCGGAGTCGGGTATGTCGAACTGCCTGGTCAGGTGAAGGTCGAGGCCCGTCTCACCGAATCGGATCCAGAGAAGTTGCACATCGGTATGGAATTGGAGATGGTCATCATTCCGCTCCACGTCGACGAAGCCGGACAGGAAGTGGTCACCTTCGCCTTTGCGCCGGTGATCGAGAATGGGGGAGAGCAATGAGCATCGAAGTCGCCATCGTCGGAATCGGAATGCACGAGTTCGGACGAACTGAGGGTGTGTCCGGGATGGACCAGGGAGTGATCGCAGTACGGCGAGCTTGTGCCGACGCAGGAGTCGGATGGGAGGACATGCAGTTCGCATTCGGCGGCTCGATGGCGGCTGGCGCAGCCGACACGATGGTGTCGCTCCTCGGCCTCACGGGTCTCCAGTTCATCAACGTGGCCAATGGATGTGCAACGGGAGGGTCGGCTCTCTTTTCCGCCTACAACACGATTCGTTCGGGTGTCTTCGATCTCGGAATCGCCGTCGGGTTCGACAAGCACGAGCGCGGTGCGTTCCGCGTCAGCACGAAAGGATCGGGACTCGGCGACTGGTATGGGGCAACCGGGCTAGCGCTGACGACTCAGTTCTTCGGAATGAAGATCAATCGGTACATGCACGAATACGGGATCAGCCAATCGACCTTGGCCAAGGTCTCGTCCAAGGCGTTCCGCAACGGGGCTCTCAACCCGATGGCGTGGAGGCGCAAGCCGATCGCGGAACAAGAGATCCTCGACTCACCGATGCTCAGTTATCCGCTGACTCAATACATGTTCTGCAATCCCGGTGAAGGTGGTGTGGCCCTCGTGCTGTGCCGGGCAGACAAGGCTCACCTCTATACCGACAAGCCGATCTACCTGCGGGCAGCGGCGGTGCGTTCGAGGAGGTTCGGCAGTTTCGAAGTGCTGGCTCCGTCGATCGCCCTCGAACACAACGCTGGCCCGACGGTGGACGCGTCGAAGGCGGCGTTCGAGATGGCAGGGATCGGACCCGAAGACGTTGATCTGGCGCAACTTCAGGACACCGAAGCCGGTGCCGAAGTCATGCACATTGCGGAGAACGGATTCTGTGAGCACGGGGAACAGGAGATGATGATTCAGTCGGGCGAAACAGAGATCGGTGGGAGGTTTCCGGTGAACACCGATGGCGGCTGTCTGGCAAATGGCGAGCCGATTGGTGCTTCGGGTCTTCGGCAGGTGTACGAGAACGTGTTGCAGTTGCGTGGTGACGCCGGGCCACGTCAGGTTCCGAACGACCCAAAGGTCGCATATACCCACGTCTACGGAGCTCCCGGCATTTCGGGCGTGACGATCCTTTCTCGTTGATATGGCAACCCTGACTAACCCTTACGCAGCGGACCGAGCGGACACGCTTGCTCTCGTCGATGACATGCGTTCTGTGTCCTGGGCGCTCCTCGACGAGAGGGTGAATCGACTCGTGAGTGGTCTGCGGGACAGGGGCTTGACGGCGGGTGACACGATTGCAGTCGTCGCCGGCAACCAGTGCGAATGGTTCGAAATCGCTCAGGCGTGTTCACACGGCGGATGGACGTACGTTCCGGTCAACTGGCATTGGGTGGCCGATGAGTTGGCGTACGTGTTCAGCGATGCTCAGGCCAAGGCCGTGTTCGTCGACGAACGATTCGCGCAGGCGACAGCAGATGCGCTTCGAGATGAGAGAAGTTCAACGGTGTCGCTCGTCGTGGGGATCGGTGCGTCGTCGACATCGATGCTTCGGTCGGACCCGCGATTCGTCGAGTTCGAGGATGTGGTTCGCGCGGGTGATCCGGCCGAGCCGGTGGAACAACTTCTCGGCGGTCCGATGTTCTACACCTCGGGCACCACGGGTCGTCCGAAAGGTGTCCGAGGCGCATTGTCCGGCGGGGCTTCGATGACACCCGACATCATGAAGCTTGTCGCATCAGGGTTTGCCAACTTCGTGCCGATCCCAGGTCGCACCCTTTTGTGTGGTCCCTTCTACCACTCTGCCCAGTGGGCGTTTTCGTTTCTCCCGATGATCAATGGGTCCTCCGTTGTGATGCAACACAAGTACGACTCTGCCGGTGTGCTCGATCTGATCGATCGACACCAGTGCACGAACATCCATCTCGTCCCGACGCAGATGAAGCGTCTGGTGGACCTACCCGAAGAGGTGAAGAAGCGATACATCGGGGAGTCCTTGGCTGTTGCGTGGCATGGGGCTGCTCCTTGTCCCCCGGCGGTGAAGCGAAGCTTGATCGAGTGGTGGGGACCGAAGGTGACGGAGTATTACGGTTCGACGGAAGGTTCGATCATCTCGGTGATCCCTGCGGTCGATTGGTTGACCAAGGGAGGCAGCGTGGGTCGTCCTCTCGACAGTGTCGAAGTTCTCGTGGTCGACGACGGTGGGGAGAGACTGCCACCTGGATCGGAAGGCACCCTGTACTTCCGCAACAAGATGGGCACCGACTTCACGTATCACAACGACGAAGAGAAGACCAAGGCTGCGCATCTCGAACCTGGGGTGTTCACGACAGGTGACGTGGGCTACATCGATGAAGATGGCTTTTTGTGGCTGTCGGATCGCAAGATCGACATGATCATCAGTGGGGGTGTGAACATCTATCCGGCGGAGATCGAAGGAGCGTTGGCTTCCCATTCGTCGGTCGAGGACGTCGCTGTCATCGGTGTGCCAGATGACGAGTTCGGTGAAAGCGTGAAGGCCGTCGTTCAACTCGTGCCAGGAATCGTGGGCGACGAAGCACTCGCTGACGAGTTGATCGCGCATTGCCGATCGCTGCTGGCTGGGTACAAGGCTCCTCGTACCGTGGATTTCATCGATGAAGTCCCGCGCACTGGCACGGGCAAGATCCAGAAGGCCCCGTT
>JBIIKC010000206.1:0-3473 GCA_044233375.1 Ilumatobacteraceae bacterium | reverse complement strand
TTCCATACGCCCGCCGGCGCAGTTATTTCGGTCCAGGTGACGCCGTCTTCGCTCGTCATGACTTGTTGCTCGCCGACGGCAACGAAAGTTCCGTTGCCGTAGGTGACTGATTCCCATTGGAAATCGGGCGCTATTTGTGCGGTCCAGGTGATGCGTTCTACGGGACAGCTCGCAGCGTTGGCGGAGGAGCCGGATTGGATCGTCACTGCGCTGCCGGCGATCACGGTCATCGCCATGACGCGACGGAATACCCGTCTCCGAGTCGCCCGGTCTGTGATGTGGCCAGAAGCGCACCCATTTGCACTCGGGTCACTCGATTTGTGCGACCAAATCACGCTGGTTCGATTCTTTGACCTCATCTGTTGCCCACCTTCAGTTGAAGAAGCCCTAAAGTACCTACCTTAAGTATGTTCGTCAAGAAGGTGACCATCATCACTTCTACTGAGTTCAATGAGGGGTAATGGCTCGACTCGTCCGACCAACGGCTAAAGGTCCCCAAGGTGATCACCCGACCCGGCTGATGTTCATCGATCTGGCTGTCACCCAGTTGGAAAACCGACTTCCCGAAGAGATTTCCATCGACTCGATCCTCGACGTTGCTGGACTCACCAAGGGCGCCCTGTACCACCACTTCACAGACTTCGCCGAGTTGATCGAGATCGCTTTGGTCGTGCGCTTCGCAAGGTACGTCGACGAGAGCATCGAATCGCTCACCGCGATGGCGTCAACTGCCAGTTCACGGCAAGAGGTGCTAGCCGGTATGGCTGCGGTCACGGCTGAAACTCAGCGCCCGGACCGAAAAAACATCCGGTTCGCCCGCGCCCATGTGCTGACTCTGGCATCTCGTAATCCACGTCTGGCGGAAAAACTGGCAGTCGAACAACTTCGTCTCACGGATGCGCTCACCGATCTCATTGCAGGTGCCCAACAGCACGGCTGGTTCACCAATGATTTCGATCCCCGTGCAGGTGCTGTGTTGATCCAGGCCTACACACTCGGACGCATCGTCGACGACATCACGACCGAGCCCGTCGATCCCGAAGCGTGGGAGAAGCTGATCACACGCCTCATCGAACGGGTCTTCACCTAGTCCTTCCAACCGTGATGGATCGTCGTCACTTCAGTAAGCGCGAAGGAGGTGTTTCAGCCTGACGTGTTGCTCCCGGGCAGGGTGCCGTCGACCAAGATGGCGTCCCAGACATCATCATCGTCGAATCCCAAAGCCCACACGGCGATTCCACCGAGTCGCGATTCGATGGCGATATCCATTCGCGCGCGCACTCCTTCCGAATCGACGTAGTGCACCTTGCGCTTCTGCACGCAGGTGGACTTTCCATCGGTGATCTCGAGTTCGTACTCGAATGACCACTCCGCAGTGTCTGGGTCGTAGACGGGCTGTGCGTTGCGCCGTTCGATCAGATCGTCCACTGAGCGAGCGGTCACGGTTGTCTTTCCGGGGATCAAAACCTCGTTGTCGGCGTCCGGCTTCGGGCACACACCTGTCGTCGATACTGGCCAGTTTCGCCCATACACGGGGATGGCAAGAACCAATTTTTCCGGTCGACCGGTCGCCTCGATCGCACCTTTGATCGATCGTCGCACGAAGTCGAGTGGCGCAATAGGTCCAGGCTCTGCCACTGAGTAGTCGTAGACCATCATCCGGATGTGGTCCACATGGTCGACAATCGCTCCGTAGTCGTACACCCAGTATCCGCTCTCCGAAGTCTGGCCATCGTCGTAGACGACTGGGATGCTCACGGTCAGCGTGCGTCCATCGCTGCGCAATTGTTCGGCAAGTTCGGCCACGAATGACACCCAGTTGGGGCGTGTCGCTTCCCACGTGTCGCGTCCGTCGGCGAATGCGAACTGCTCGTAGTTCACGTCGATGCCGTCGTAGTTGCCGCTGCGCGCGAACGTGACGATCGTTTCGATGTGTCGTTGCCGAGTCGACGGGTCGGCGAGAATTGCCGCCATTTCGCCGGCGGGCAGTTTGTCGACGATCGACGGCACAACCGCTGCATCGCGTGTGTTCTTCAAGAATTTCTTGGTCAATTTCTCGGGTGCGTTCTTGTCGGCCTCGATCTGAGTGACGCCAGTGACGTTGAACCAGAACGGTGACACCTCACGCATCGACCCAGCACGACGCGAGATCTCGCCTGCACTGTCGTCCAATGCCCAGTACGGAGCCCAACCGTCGATGGCTATGACTGCTTGGAGGGCAGGTCGTTCTTCGTTTCGAGTGGCTGCAAGGACGACAAACGGGAGCAGGACAGCCAGTGCCGCAGCTGCGACAAACGTTTTACGACGGTTGTTCAAGCTCATTGGCCGATGAGACCGAGGGGCGGGTTTCGAATCCCGTTCCGGAGGCGGACCCGATGGGCGCTGTCTCAACAGGGGATCGATGGGAGGTCCAGTCATCGACACGACTCCATCGTAGGCGTCCCGACGTGAGCAGTCTCGTGCAGCCAGGATATAGCGGGACAAATTGCGAACACGGGAGAACGAAAGTGCTTCGACTGGAACACGCGAAGCGTGTGCATCCCCAACAGAATTGGTCACCCGACGCTTTCAGTCGTCTCTCAGTCTCGACCCGAGGATCATCAGACCGAGACTGACGGAACTGACTGCACCGAGCAGCGGATGTGCAACCCATGGCAACACCAGCTCCGCAGGAATCACGACGAGCTGGATGAAACCCAGCAACATGTCGCCTCGAGAGAAGAACACGAATGCCGTGAGGAGGTAGTTGAGCGCGCCAATCACAACCCCGGCGAGCAACATGCTCGCTCCCAGTCCCTGCTTCATGAGTCGAACCATACGGCGAGGGTGTGAGGGAGTCCGCAGATGCGTGCACCGTCGTCAATTGGGCGTTCGAAGTGTGCGACGGTGGCGGTGGGTCTGACTTCGACATCGATATTGATCACTATCAGCGTCGGGCTGCTGAGGAGAGTGATCTTCCCGACACTGTGTAGAGATGGTGTCATCTTAATTTGGGTCTGACGATGCATGTGACACGCGTCGTCAGACAAGAGACCGTCGATGGCTGGACAAACTACGCTCGGAGCGTGGACGCTTTTCTGGTATCAATTGCGGTTTTGTTGGCTCTGTGTTGCTGGATCACGGCAGCGGCTGATGTGTGTCAATACCAGCCGATCGTGGAAACCATGAATCGTCTCGGTGTGTCGTTGCGTGCGTTGCCGGTGCTCGCTGTGCTCAAGATTGCCGGTGGTCTTGGTCTCATCATTGGTCAATGGAACGAGAAGTTGCTGACTGCGGCATCCGTGAGTCTGGCCGCATATTTTGCAGCGGCGATAGTTGTGCATCTCAGGGTGAGGGATTCCTTTCGGTCGGTTGCACCTGCGGGTGCGTTGATGCTCATCAGCGTCGTCGTGTTCGCTGATTCGTTCACGAAATAGCTTGTCCAAGGAGACGCTGCTGTCTGAAATGCATGTTCCTGATCACCCCTTCTTCAG
>JBIIKC010000205.1:0-3481 GCA_044233375.1 Ilumatobacteraceae bacterium | reverse complement strand
CACAGGGTGGAACCGAAGACGCTTCGATGGACCATACGAGTGACGGCTCGACCGATGGACGATCCGATATCGAACTTCCCGATCGGATGAGAGACGGTCGACCCTCTGCAGAGGCTGCGGCGGAGGCCCTCGTCCCGCGCCCCAAGATCGGCGATACGAGACCCGCACCAACTCCGGCGAAGCCTGCGGTGACGATGCCGGGAGGGGTTCGTGCCGGAACTGTGAAGCCGGGAACCCGAAACAAGGCGCGCCCTGGAGATCAGGATTCGCAAAGTCCCGAATCGATCAAAGAGGAAAGTTCGACAGCCAAGAAGAAGCGTCGCCGTGGAAGTCGCTCCCGCGGTGAAACGCGTGCCGTTGAAGGCGATGTCATCGAACGTCGGCGGGGACGTGAGCGCAATGGAAAGCCGATTGGACGGTACTTCATGTGTGTCCAGGTGCGGTCGACCATCACGCAGGTCGCCGTCCTCGAGGGACGAAGCCTGATCGAGCACTACGTCAGCCGTCCCGCAGACGATGTTGCTCAGATCCACGGGAACATCTACGTCGGCAGGGTGCAAAACGTCCTTCCTGGTATGGAGGCAGCGTTCGTCGACATTGGAACACCGAAGAATGCGGTTCTCTATCGCGGGGACGTGCAATACGACGCAGAAGACATCGTCGACAGCGAACCGCGCATCGAGCAGATCCTCAAGGGTCGTCAATTGATCGTATGTCAGGTGACGAAGAATCCGATCGGCGTCAAGGGCGCGCGATTGACTCAAGAGGTTTCGCTACCGGGACGTTTCGTGGTGCTCATCCCGAATTCGAAGACTTACGGAATTTCGAAGCGATTGCCGGACAACGAGCGCAAGCGGTTGCGTTCGATCCTCGATCGAGTGAAACCTGATCAGCACGGCCTGATTGTGCGAACTGCAGCCGAGTCGGCGACCGAGCAGGAGCTGCAGGCCGACATGACCAGACTCCTCGACCAGTGGACACAGATCGAAGAGAAGGCGTCGAAAGCCAATGGGCCGACGCTGCTGTACCGCGAACCGCCTCTTGCCGTGCGAGTCATCCGCGAGGAATTCAACTCCGATTATCGGGGAGTGGTCATCGACGATCGACAACTGTTCGAGGATGTGCACTCCTATGTCAGTGCATTCAATCCTGAACTCGCTGACCGAGTGGAGTACTTCGATCGGGAGTCCGAGGGTCTACCGATGTTCGAGCGGCATCACGTCCATGAACAACTTCACAAGGCACTGGATCGCAAAGTCTGGCTTCCCTCCGGTGGGTCGTTGATCATCGAGCACACGGAGGCTTTGACGGTGATCGACGTCAACACAGGTCGAAATGTGGGCTCCTCGAACCTCGAAGAGACCGTATTCCAGAACAATCTGGAGGCTGCCCAGGAGGTGGCGCGACAACTCAGACTGCGCGACATCGGCGGGATCATCGTCATCGATTTCATCGACATGGAAATCAAGGAGAACCGCAAGAAGGTCGTGGAAGCCTTCAAGTCCGCTCTGTCCCGAGACAAGACGCGCACGCAGGTTTTCGAGATTTCCGAGCTCGGACTCGTGGAAATGACTCGTAAGCGAATCGGTGAGGGTTTGTTGACGAGTTACGCGGGTCAGTGCCCGGAATGCCAGGGTCGGGGAGTGCTGGTCGATCACAGTCTGATGCTGTGATCCGAGTGATCGAGGCCCCCCATGGCGTTGGTTTCCCCTCAGAGAACAAGGTAGAGTCGATTTTTGCTATGTACGCAGTGATCGCAACCGGTGGTAAACAGGTCCGTGTGGCCGAAGGCCAGCACGTCCATGTCGAGTTACTCGGAGTTGAGCAAGGAGCGACTGTCGACTTCAAGCCGATTTTGGTCGTCGACGGATCGACTGTCCTCGCCACTCCGTCTCAGCTCGCCGGTTCGAAGGTTTCCGGTCGGATCGTTGGTTCGGCAACAGGCCCGAAGATCAACGGATTCACGTACAAGCGTCGGACCAATCAGCGTCGCCGCTATGGTCATCGTCAGCATTACCAGGTGATCGAGATCACCTCCATTGCGAAGGGCTGAATCATGTCGAAGACAAAAGGTGGAGGATCCACTCGCAACGGTCGTGACTCGAATGCCCAGCGCCTCGGCGTGAAGGCCTTTGGCGGTTCGGCCATCACAGCAGGGACGATCCTGATCCGCCAGCGTGGCACGAAGTTCCATCCCGGCAAGAATGTCGGCAAGGGCGGAGACGACACGTTGTTCGCCCTCGTCGATGGCAAAGTTCAGTTCGGGGAGCGACGCGGTCGTCGAGTGATCGACGTCCTTCCGTCCGAGTGACATCCTTGTCTCGAGTTCGATGAGACTCGGGACTCAGACATCGATGCCCTGAGGGAGCCGACTCTCGTCCCAACCGAGACGAAGAATTGCCTGTCGACAGGCGAAGCGGTCAGTCATCCCTGCCACGTAGGCAACTGCTGCTTGTTGTGTCGTCGAATCGCCTCCTTCGAGTTGCGTACCGAGGGGTAGATGTCGCGGTTCGGTGCAATAGAAATCGACAAGTGCTCTCAACAGGGTGATGACTTGTTCGGCCTGTCGCTTACTTTCTTCGCGGAGGTAGACCCGTTCGTAGTTGAACTGTCGAAAGCGAGCCAAGGTCTGAGCGGTATCGGGCTCCATGCCGATACGTCCTGTTGCGGCGGTACCACGAATCATCGAGACGATGAATGACGAGAGTTGGTCGCGTCGTGACCGACCGGCCAGTGCAACGACATCTGCTGGTAGATCGTCGAGAGTGATGATGTGCGCGTCGACGGCATCTTCGAAGTCGTGGCAGACGTAGGCGATGCGATCAGCCCAGCTGACCACTTCCCCCTCGGGCGTCATTGGTGCTGGACGACTCCAAGAGTGGTTCCGAATGCCGTCGAGGGTCTCTCGACACAGGTTGAGCGGAGACAAGGTGACATCGGACCCCCAGGTCGAATGTTCGAACCCTCCATCCACGTATGGAGAGAGAGCATCTTCGCTCGCGTGGCCGCCAGGTCCGTGTCCGCAGTCGTGACCGAGTGCGATGGCCTCGGTCAATGTGGTGTTCAACCCGAGGGGGCGTGCGATGGAAACAGCAACTTGCGCAACCTCCAGCGCGTGTGTCAGGCGTGTTCGCTGGTGATCGTCGGGGAAGATGAAGACCTGTGTCTTTCCAGCCAGTCGGCGAAAAGCTGGGGAGTGCAGAATTCGATCGCGATCACGCTCGAAGCACGTTCGCCAAGGATCGGGTTCCTCCTCGACAAGTCTGTAGCCGGATCCGTGGGCTCGAGTGGCGAGGGGACTCAGTAACTGGTTCTCTCGTTCTTCGAGATCTCTTCTGTCGACGACATCATTCGTTCCCGGACCGGCCCAGGAATCGACGTGAGCCACGGTGACGTGTGCGTTGTGGGAGTGCCCGCTCATCGTCCCAACCCATCGGGCTGCCCGTTCTTGCATCGACTCATCGTCCACGCTCGAACTTTA
>JBIIKC010000204.1:0-3482 GCA_044233375.1 Ilumatobacteraceae bacterium | reverse complement strand
CAGTGTTCCGGCCGGGGTCAGGTCGATGACAATCAGGGCGTCTTTTCGTTCTCCTCACCGTGTTCGCGATGTGGAGGATCTGGTTCGATCATCGAGGATCCGTGCGGTTCGTGCCGTGGAACCGGAATCGAAAAGCGCAATCGTGAAGTCAAGGTACGCGTGCCCTCGGGCGTTGCCGATGGTCAGCGCATCCGTCTTCAGGGAAAAGGAACTCCGGGACGAAATGGCGGACCGAGTGGAGACCTCTTCATCATCTGTCGAGTCTCGCCGCACCCGGTGTTCGCCAGAGATGGTCAGAATCTGACGGTCAAAGTCCCGATCACGTACTCCGAGGCGGTACTCGGAGCCGACATCGACGTTCCGACACTCGAAGGCGACAAGGTGACGTTGCGCATCAAGCCGGGCACTCAACCCGGATCTCGTCACCGAGTCAAGGGTCGCGGGATCGAGACGACCAAGGCGAAAGGCGATCTGATCGTCACGGTCGAGGTGTTCGTACCGGCTGCTCTCACCGATGACGAGCGCAAGGTTGTCGAAGAGCTCGCCCGTGTCACGTCCTCGAATCCGCGCGCGAAGTTGTCGAAGGGGGTTCGATGAGCAAGGGGTCCGATGAACGTTCTCTGTACGTGATTTCCGTTGCTGCCCAGCGAGCGGGAATGCACCCTCAGACATTGCGTATCTACGAGCGACGCGGTCTGTTGCAACCAGCTCGCACGCAAGGGGGCAATCGTCGATACAGCGATACCGATATTGCTCGCTTGCGCCGGATCGCTGAACTCACGGCCGAAGGCGTCAGCGTCGAGGGGATTCGACGCATCATGCATCTCGAAGCGGAAGTGCAGCGTTTGCGTGACGAGGTCGATCAGCTGCGCCTGCTGGCAGTTCAGGCCATCCGTGCTGCTCAGGGACAACCAGGAGATTCGAGTCGTGGAAGTCTCGTCCCGCTTCGACAGTCGGTCTCGGTTTTCGGACAGGTCCCATCCGTTCTGCGACGCGATCGCGGCAAGTGAGCACGATTGGAGTGACGGCGATGTCGGAGTCATCTGCAGAGCACGAAATCCAGGCTCGCGATCATCAGGCTCGGGATTATCAGCCATACGTCGCGGGTGCGTTCCGGTGGAGACTCGGTTTGCGTCCTCTCGATCTCGCCGAGTGGATCGAACTGGATGATCGATACGACGGTGACGTTTCCCGCAAACAACAGTTGATGGAACTCAACGCTGGCACCGTGAACGCTGCAATGGAGGGAACCGCTGCAGAAGGGGCAGAGGTGCTCGAATCTCTGTGCGGTCATCTCGTCAAGCGTTGGCCTGCTCGATTCGAACGGCGTGGGGACGAGCTGATCGACCTCGTTCGTCGGACATCGTTCGATGTGTCGAATCATCACGAACATCCTCTGTTCACGGCTGGCCGACTCGTTCAGGAAGATCTTGCGCTCCTCGTCGAACGCGAAGGTGCCCTCGTGTTCGGAGCGGGCTCTGTGTGCTTTCCGAACAGGTGGGATCTGCAGTCGAAAATCGGCTTGCCCTTGTCAGCCGTACATGCTCCCGTTGCGCGACTCAATGAACAGCTCGAAGGTCCGATCGATTCGTTCTTCACACGCCTGACTTCGGCCAAGCCGTTCTGGAGACTCGGTTGGGGCGTGGTCGACACCGATGATCCGTACACGCCCCTCGACGGCACTGCAGCTCCGACCATGGACCTTCCCGAACCGGGGGACTCGTCGGTTCCGGACAGGTTGTTCCTGCGAGTCGAGCGCGAGACAGTGCGTCGTTTTCCGTCGACGTCGTGCGTTCTGTTCACGATTCGCACCTACATCCGGCCGCTGCGCCATCTCGCAGGACGATCCGACGATGCCCGACGCTTGGCAGAAGCTCTCGAAAACCTTCCTGATGACGTGCGGGAGTACAAGCGAACCGCGGAACTCACCGATGCAGCAGTGCAGTGGCTGACGTCGACCGTCAAGTCCTCGTCACAGTCCACGTCCGAGACGAACGAATTCGCCGAATCCGACGACCCCACAAGAGGTGCATGACATGGCCATCGACCCCAAGAAATGGACGATCAAGACGCAGGAGGCAGTGGCAGCAGCCGTCGATCAGGCTCGATCTCTGTCGAATCCGGAATTGACCGCAGATCACCTCATGGCAGCGATCGTGCGTCAGGAGGACACGATCGTTCCTGCAGTACTCACGAAACTCGGCCTCGCACCGCTCATGGTTCGGAACTCGGCCGATGAACGAGTCGCCAAACTTCCCAAGGCCTATGGCGGTGACGAACCGCGGATGAATCGCGAACTCACCAATGTCTTCGAGAACGCAGCCAAGTACCAGAGCGACTTCAAGGACGACTACCTCTCCGTCGAGCACCTTCTCCTTGCCATGAACCAGCGGCTCGGGGTCGGCAGTGAGGAAGTGCTGCAGGCTTTGCGCGACGTGCGAGGAAGTCATCGGGTGACGAGCCCCAACCCCGAGGATCAGTTCCAGGCTCTCGAAAAGTACGGTCAGGATCTGACCAAACGAGCGCGTGAAGGCAAGATCGACCCGGTCATCGGTCGAGACGATGAAATCCGCCGTGTGATCCAGGTCCTGAGTCGGCGAACGAAGAACAACCCTGTGCTCATCGGTGAACCGGGTGTGGGCAAGACGGCAATCGTCGAAGGATTGGCTCGACGCATTGCCGATGGTGACGTTCCGGAAGGTTTGAAGAACAAACGCTTGATCGCCCTCGACATCGCCGCCCTTCTGGCTGGAGCAAAGTACCGCGGCGAGTTCGAGGAGCGCCTCAAGGCCGTGCTCAAGGAGATCACAGACTCAGCCGGTGAGGTCATCACATTCGTGGACGAACTGCACACGATCGTCGGTGCTGGTGGGGCCGAGGGCGCCATGGATGCCGGCAACATGATCAAGCCGATGCTGGCACGAGGTGAATTGCGCATGATCGGGGCCACGACTCTCGATGAGCATCGCAAATACATCGAGAAAGATCCTGCACTCGAGCGCCGCTTTCAGCAGGTGTACGTCGGTGAGCCCACTGTCGAAGACACGATTGCAATTTTGCGCGGTCTCAAGGAGAGATACGAGGTGCATCACGGTGTTCGAATTCAGGACTCGGCTCTCGTCAGTGCGGCAGTCCTCTCCGACCGATACATCACGAGCAGATTCCTTCCGGACAAGGCGATCGACCTCGTCGACGAGGCGGCAAGCAAGTTGCGAATCGAGATCGACTCGCTTCCCACCGAGATCGACATCGTCGAACGTCGCATCCTCCAACTCGAGATCGAGAGATTGGCTCTCGAAAAGGAGACCGACTCGGCGTCGATCGAGCGATTGTCGACGCTGAACGACGAGCTGGTACTTCTCAAGAATCAGTCCGCAGAGATGCGCGAGCACTGGGAGAAGGAGAAGGAGGCGATTTCCGCCATCCGGAACCTCAAAGAAGAACTCGAACACTTGCGTAGCCAAGTCGAGCGAGAAGCCGAT
>JBIIKC010000203.1:0-3484 GCA_044233375.1 Ilumatobacteraceae bacterium | reverse complement strand
GCTGGTGCACGAGTCAGGAACTCGACCCTGAGAGGACCTCTGGTCATCGGACGAGACGCTCTGGTCGAGAACAGCTTCATCGGTCCGTCATCTGCAATTGGCAACGGATGTGAGATCGTCAACAGTGAGGTCGAGCATTCCGTCATCATGGAGCGAAGCCGTATTCTCGACATCACACGACTCGAGGACAGTCTCATTGGTCGCGAAGCCGAAGTCACTCGTTCACAACGCCGACCGCGTGCTTTGCGCTTGATGGTCGGCGACCACTGCCAGATCGATACGGAGTGACCAGATGCCCGAAGTGATACCGAACGAGACGATCGAAGGCGTGTACACGGTCGAGCCCACGATTCACGGTGATCAACGTGGGCTGTTCATCGAGACCTATCGACGCGAGTGGTTCCCTCACGGCAGAGAAATGATCCAGGGAAATCGATCGAACAAACAGGCTGGCGCCGTGGTCGGACTCCACTATCACATGCACCAAGCCGACTATTGGTACGTGCCGGTTGGGACGATTCGCGTCGTTCTCCACGACCTGCGCGTCGGCGCCCCAACCGAGGGTAGGACGCTGTCGATCGACATCAGCGGCGACAATCACATCGGCGTGTTCATTCCGCCGGGCGTGGCCCACGGTTTCGCAGCGTTGACCGACGTTGTCATGACGTATCTCGTCGACGGCTACTACAACCCGGCTGATGAACTCGGTGTGGCATGGAACGATCCGGTCATCGGAGCCGATTGGGGTGTGGCCGATCCCATTCTGAGCGAGCGAGATCGTACGAATCCGCTGCGGGCGGACATTCCCGTCGAACGGCGTCCAATCTGGCCGATGAGGACTTGACATGAACATCTTCGTCACGGGTGCTGCGGGTTTCATCGGTTCGAACTACGTGCGTTGGCTGCTGTCGAACAGTGACGACACGGTGACGATCTACGACAAGCTCACCTACGCAGGAAACCTGGCGAGTATCCGAGACCTGATCGATGACAGACGATGCCGATTCGTCCAGGGTGACATCTGCGATCCGGATTCGGTTCACGATGCCGTGGTCCATTTCGCAGCAGAGAGCCATGTCGATCGTTCGATCGCCGACCCGTATGCGTTCATCAGAACCAACGCAGATGGAACGAATGTGATGTGCGACGTCGCCCGACAAGTCGGCATCGAGCGGTTTCTGCACATTTCGACCGATGAGGTCTACGGCAGCATCGAAGCCGGCTCTTTCGCCGAGACCGATGTGCTGACACCTCGCTCGCCGTATTCGGCATCGAAAGCATCGAGTGATCTCATCGCCTTGTCGTATGTCACGACATACGGCTTGCCCGTCGTCGTCACACGATGCTCGAACAACTTCGGCCCCTACCAATACCCGGAGAAGTTGATCCCGCTGTTCACGACCAACCTTCTCGATGGCAAGAAGGTTCCGCTCTATGGAGACGGTGGCAATATTCGCGATTGGATCCATGTGGAAGACCACAACATCGCTGCGCATCTCGTTCTCACCGAGGGAACAGTGGGCGAGATCTACAACATCGGTGCTCACAACGAAGTCACGAACCACGACATCACTCACTTGTTGCTCGGTCTCTGTGGAAGGGACGAAAGCTTCATCGAACCTGTTGCCGACAGACTCGGCCACGATCGGCGGTACTCGGTCCATACCGACAAGATCCAGAGTCTCGGCTGGGCTCCGCGTCGGACTTTCGAGGCAGCTCTTGCCGAGACCGTCGAGTGGTACAAGTCCCATCGTGAATGGTGGGAGCCGCTCAAGGCACGAGCAGTCGGCTGAGGCGGCGGAAATGAACTCGATCGAAACGAGCCCTTCTCGATGAAGCTGCTGATCACGGGCGCCCGAGGTCAACTGGGGCGTGAGTTGACCGATGTTGCGTCGGCGAGCGGAGACGAAGTCGTTGCCGTGGATGTGGACGCGCTCGACATCACGAAGCGCGAGTCGGTCCATGACGCCCTGGTCGAACTGCGACCTGATGTCGTCGTCAACTGTGCGGCGATGACCGCTGTTGACGCATGTGAAGAGCGAGCAGATGAAGCGATGTCGGTCAACGGTCACTCGGTTCGATGGATCGCTGAAGCCTGTGATGCGATCGGTTCTCGATTGGTGCAGATCAGCACCGATTACGTCTTCGACGGTACGAAAGCAGGTCCGTACGTCGAGTCGGACGAGCCGAATCCTCAAAGCGTGTACGGACACACGAAACTCGTCGGGGAACATGCCGCGCTGGATCTCGGTGATGCGGCTCTCGTCGTTCGCACGTCCTGGGTGTGCGGTCTGCATGGATCGAACATGGTCAAGACTGTCCTGAGACTGCTCGACGAATCACGTCCGATGGCTTTCGTCGACGATCAGACCGGGCATCCGACGTTCGCTGCAGATCTCGCAGCAACGGTGCACACGCTGGCAGTCGATTCACGAAGTGGGATCTTTCATGTCACCAATGAAGGCGCTGTCAGCTGGTACGAATTCGTTCGTGAGATCGTGCAGCGATCAGGTCACGACCCATCAATCGTGAAGCCGATACGGACATCGGATCTTCAACCACCTCGTCCTGCTCGACGGCCTGCGAACAGCGTCCTGGAAAACGCAGCATTGGCACAGGCGGGCTATGCCCCAATGCGCGATTTCCGCCTTCCGCTCGACGAATTGCTCGACGCACTGGCACAGGGACGTGACAAACTCGTCAGGTGACTTCGACGTTTCGCACGGTGCTCGGCACGTGCCATCACGACTGTCCTGACTCGTGTGGCTGGGAGGTCGATGTCGTGGACGGAGTTGCCGTCAAGTTGCGCGGCAATGCCGACCATCCGTATTCGCGCGGAGAACTCTGCCCGAAGGTCAATCGCTTTCTCGACCGCGTGTACAGCCCTGACAGAGTTCTCCATCCTCTGATTCGGGTCGGTGCGAAGGGGTCGGGACAATTTCGACAGGCTTCGTGGGACGAGGCGCTGGCTTTCACGGCAGAGCACGTACACGATGTCATCGATCGCTTCGGTGGAGAGGGTGTGCTCCCATGGGGTGACGCTGGCACTCAAGGTCTGATCCAGATGAATTCCCTGGATCGGCGTTTCTTTGCACGTCTTGGGTCGTCGCGACAGGTCGACTCACTGTGCGGTGCAACAGCATCTGCGGGAACGACCTTGACGTTGGGGAGTCCGCTCGGAGCCGATCCGATGGATGTTCGCCACGCCAAGCACATCCTGTTGTGGGGAACCAACACCCGCTTGACCAACAGGCATCTTTGGCCGTTCATCGAGGAGGCACGAGAGGCCGGAGCTCGAGTCGTGGTGATCGACCCGGTCCGCACGCTCACGGCACAGGCAGCTGATCACTTCATTCAGCCTCTTCCAGGAACCGACGTTGCGATGATGCTCGCAGTGATGCACGTGTTGATCAGAGACGAGATGGTCGACACGGACTACGTCCGGGAGCACACCGAAGGTTTCGAGGACCTTGCCCGTCACGTT
>JBIIKC010000202.1:0-3485 GCA_044233375.1 Ilumatobacteraceae bacterium | reverse complement strand
CAAACGGTTTTCTCTCGTGGGCATCGAATCTCCATGACGATGCTGTGGTCGTCACAGGTGTTCAGGACGCGAATTCGGGGGATCGAAGCCTGATCGCTTTCGATATCCGAAACGAAGGAGTGGAAGTACTTCCGGTTGCGGGCTTGCTCGCACTCGACGGTTCGAAATCGGGTGCACTTCGCCTATCCGACGTCGAACTGGACGAACTGAGCACCCTGGCCTGCCGCTTCGACGACTTCATCGCCGACATCAGACCGAAGTTCCTGTTGTTCCAAACGGCGTTCGTGCTCGGCCTTGTGCAGGGATCTCTCGGCGCCATCGGAGAGTTGCGCGGACCTGCTCGTTCTCTCGAAGGCGAGGTCGACGATGCTCGACTCCGATTGATCGATCTTCGCTCCCATCTCGAAGATGGCGGAGTCACTCTCGATTCAGGAGGCCGTCCCGACCTTCGGTCGTGCCTTCAACTTCGTCTCGATGCTTCACACTTGGCGACTCGCAGTTCCCAACTCGAACTCTCCGTCCGAGGAGGAAGTGGGTACGTGGCCGGAAGCGCCACCGCTCGTCGGGTCAGAGAAGCACTCTTCTTGCCAGTTCAGTCGCCGACCGAAGCGCAATTGCGATGGGAACTGGAGGCCTCCTCATGAGCGAAACTGCGATCACTCTTCGTGATGTCTCGATCGAACTCGGTTCGGATCGGACGCGCGTCCTGGAGTCGGTGAATCTCGATGTTCTGTCCGGTGAAGTACTGGCGATCGTCGGTCGCAGCGGTGTCGGCAAGAGCACCCTTCTCAGAGTTCTCGCGGGTCTCGTCGATGTCACCTCCGGTTCTGTCGAGTTCCCGAATTCGATCGGATCATTGAGGACGGCTCTGGTGTTCCAGGACCATCGACTGATGCCTTGGCTCACAGCGGTCGACAATGTGTCGTTTCCTCTGCGGCTGCGTAGCCATCCGGAACGGACGAACTCCAAGAAGGAGCGCCGCCGACTGTCGATGGAGATTCTCGAGAAGCTCGACATTGCAGACCTTGCTGACCGATTCCCGTCGGAACTGTCGGGCGGACAACGCCAACGTGTGTCGATCGCTCGAGCGGTCGCAGCGCGGCCAAAGGTCCTTCTCCTCGATGAGCCGTTCTCCGCCCTCGATGTCTTCACAAGGGCGTCACTCCAGGATTGGATCGTGTCCCACCGTGAGTCTCTGGCGCGAACGATCATTCTCGTCACACACGATCTCGGAGAAGCCCTCTACGTGGCCGACAGGATCGCCCTCTTGAATCGTCCGGTCCACGAAGTGAGAACCGATGTTCCGATCTGGTCCTCCGATGTAGCCGACCGAACGGGAATCTCCGAGAGCACGGTCCTCTCGGAGATCGAATCCCACATGATGACCGACCTGGAAGGAGCCATGTCATGAGCGGCATTCATGCTGACCGACGCCACTTTCTCAAGTTCGTAGCGGGGACCGGGTTGCTCGCAACAACTGCCCCGAGTGTTCTTGCAGCATGCGGAGGATCATCGCAGTCGGGTGCGGTGACCTCACTCGCTGCAGGCACCAATCCGATTGTCGATCGGGGTGCGATCCGGATCGGATACCTCCCGATCACCGACGCGTCACCACTACTTGTCGCGCATGCAACTGGTGCTCTCACGAACGAGGGCTTCGCTGCGGATTCTCCGGTGCTGTTCCGATCCTGGGCGGATCTCGTGGAAGCGTTCCAAGCCGAACAAGTCGACGTCGTCCATCTCCTCATGCCGCTCGCTGTTCAACTGCGATTCGGCGCGAAGCTGCCCGTCAAGGTGGTTGCTTGGAATCACACGAATGGATCGGCTCTGACCGCTGCAGAACGAATCAATACGGTGTCGGATCTCGCGGGTGAGACGGTGGCGATTCCCTTCTGGTGGAGCATCCACAATGTCGTCCTGCAGAAGCTCCTGCGCGCGAATGGACTCACGCCGATCATCGCCGGCGATGCCTCTCGTTCCGATGGGACCGTCAAGCTCGTCGTCGTGCCACCAGCAGACATGGTGCCGGCACTTGCGTCGGGGTCGATCGCGGCCTTCATCGTGGCGGACCCCTTCAACGCGCTCGCCGAAGTGAAGGAGGCGGGGAAGATCTTGCGTTTCACCGGTGACGTTTGGCGTGACCATGCCTGCTGTGTGACGGTCGTGTCGGAGAACTTCCTTGCGTCCGGAGCGGAGAAGGGTCAGGGTCTGGTCAATGCTCTTGCTGCATCACAGTTGGCGATCGCCGATGATCGCAGCGCGGCAGCGGCGATCCTCTCCGATGGGGGATACCTGCCTCAACCATTGGCAGCCATCGAACGAGCTCTGACTCATTATGCAACCGAGGAGTACTTCGAATCGGGGGCAATCGTCAATCGTGAGTGGTCTTCCGAACGCATCGGATTCCAGCCGTTCGCATTTCCGTCCTACACGGAAAAGTTGGTCTCGTCTCTGAAGGAGACGTTGATCGATGGTGATTCCTCGTTCCTGTCTGCACTCGATGCGACGACAGTGCACTCGGAATTGGTCGCGGACGGGCTTGCGCGGGCGGCAATCGAAGCCAACGGAGGCCTCGAAAGATTCCGTCTCGCCTCTTTCGAACGTGTCGAAACCATCGCACCGTGATCGTTCGTCCTGATTCGTCTCGTAAGGAGATTCTTCGACGCATTGGTGCTCGACTCGTGGCGCTTGTGGCCTCGCTCGGAATCTGGTGGCTCGCTTCGTCGGTGATTTGGTCTGCCAACCCGGTCATCTCGAACATCGGCCCCGGTGATGCGATTCCTGCATTGTGGAACGGATTGCTCGATGGAGATCTCGTCAGCGACCTCGGATCGAGTCTGACCCGATTGTCGATCGGGTTGGCAATCGCGTTCATCGTTGGCCTGCCACTCGGGCTCGCTCTCGGCTCGAACCGATTGCTGGAGGATGCTTCCACGCCCATCGTCAACTTTCTCCGCATGATCTCACCCCTCGCGTGGGCTCCGATCGTGATCGTGGCTTTCGGAATTGGTGATGTTCCGGTGCTGTTCCTGATTGCGATCACCGCCGTGTGGCCCATCGCTCTCGGCACGGCAGCGGGTGTGAAGGCTGTTTCTCCGGCACTCAAGGAACTCGCCGAGTCACTGGGAGCCAGTCGTCGAGAGAGGCTGAGGTTCGTCACATCACCAGTCGTCGAGGCGAACGTCCTCACTGCGTTGAGGCTTGCTCTCGGAGTGGCGTGGATCGTTCTCGTGCCGGCAGAGATGCTCGGCGTTGACTCGGGGCTCGGATATGCAATCTTGAATGCTCGCGACCAACTCGACTATTCGGCGCTCGGAGGAGGTGTCCTGCTGATCGGCATCACGGGATTCGTCATCGATGCCCTTTTCAGGAGACTGTTCCGAGTCGACCCTCGAATCAGCATGTGACGACCTTCGCCATTTCGAGACGACGAGCGAGGTACCCTGAACCTCGACATGAATGAACCTTCGCCCCGTCGAGGGGCC
>JBIIKC010000009.1:0-13790 GCA_044233375.1 Ilumatobacteraceae bacterium | reverse complement strand
CCACATCGATCACAGCTGGCCCTGCCGGACACGGAGCCAAGTAATGGCACGTCACTGTGATGCAGTCCGGCCGACCGGTGACGGCACTGAGGGCATTGCCGACGACAGCCAACACATATCCACCATTTGCGTTGCCCATGATGTCCCAACCGTCTTGGATGACGGTGTCGAACGAGACGGTCCCCTGCGAAACGGTGCCCGATCGAACGGCATCCACCGGACTCCCCGAAGTAGGCGCAGCTCTGGGGGCCACTTGCGTGGCGCGGTCGAAATCGAAAGGATCAAACGCACTGTTCGAGGTTGCACCACCATCCAATGGCATACATCCTGGCTAGCAAAGAACCGTCACGACCCACAAACACGGCCGTTTCGCCGTGAAATCACACCTGTAGCCAGCGTTGCGAGGTCGTAGCCTGCTCCGCGTGGCCAGTGCATCATCTCAGTCGGCACAAAAGTCGACGAATCAGTCGACGAATCAGTCGACCGAACACTCGACGAATCAGTCGACCGAACACTCGACGGGACAGAACTCGTTCTACGCAACGACACCCATCTATTACGTCAATGCAAAGCCCCACTTGGGTCACGCCTACACCACCATCGTGGGAGATGCCCTCGCCCGCTGGCACAGGCTTCTCGGTGAATCAGTCCACTTCCTCACGGGAACCGATGAGCACGGTCTCAAGATCCAACAAGCTGCGGACGCAGCCGGCATGGATCCGCAATCCTTCGCCGATTCCATCGCACCACTGTTCGCCGACGCCTGGTCGAGGCTGAACATCAGCCATGACGACTTCATCCGCACGACCGAACAGCGACATCGCATCGGAGTTCAGAAACTTCTGCAGGCCTGCTACGACGCCGGCGACATCGAACTCGACGTCTACCGCGGCCTGTACTGCGTGGCATGTGAGGCCTACTACGTCGACGACGATCTCGTCGACGGCAACTGCCCGATCCACAAGAAGCCAGTCGAGCACGTCGAAGAGGAGAACTACTTCTTCCGTCTGTCACGTTACGGAGACAGGTTGCTGCAGTGGTACGCCGACCACCCGTCGAGCATCGTGCCGGATCACCGAATGAACGAGGTGATCGGCTTCATCAAACAGGGCCTTCTCGATTTCAGCATCAGCCGCACGAGTTTCTCGTGGGGCATTCCCTTGCCGTGGGACGAAAAGCACATTACTTATGTCTGGTTCGATGCTCTTGCGAACTACATCACAGCAATTGGATACGGCACCGACAACGAACGCTTCGAATCGCTGTGGCCCGTTGATTACCACCTCATCGGCAAGGACATCATCCGTTTCCACTGTGTCTACTGGCCTGCGATGCTCATGTCAGCGGGCATCGAACCCCCGAAGGGCTGGGCAGTCGGCGGCTGGCTTCTGGTCGGCGGGGAAAAGATGTCGAAGACGACGGGAAACGTCGTCAATCCCCTCGACCTCATCGATGACATCGGCGTCGACGGCTTTCGCTATTACGTCCTCGCCGAAACTCCGTACGGCGCAGACGGCGACTTCACCTACGAGGGATTGATCGGCCGTTACAACTCGGATCTCGCCAACAACCTCGGCAATCTGCTCAGTCGTGTCACGACCGTGGTCGGCAAGAAGTGCAACGGCATTGCTCCGTCACCGCGTGCGGACAGCCCTCTTGCTCAGGCGGCTCGCGACAGCGTCGCTGAGACCATCGCCCGTTGGACTGACGTTCAGCCGAGTCGCGCGCTCGAAGCCACGTGGCAGTTGATTCGCGCGACCAACGCCTTTCTCGAAACAAACGAACCGTGGAAGGCCGAACCGGGCGAGCACGTCGACTCGGTCATGGGAGATGCACTCGAGGCATTGCGCATCGTTTCGATTCTCGTGTCGCCTGCGATTCCCGACACCGCCCAGACTGTCTGGGAGCGCATCGGCATGCCAGGCAACGTCTCCGACCAGCGCCTGCCGGAATCTGCGAATTGGGGACTGTTCACGGGCGGTCATCCTCTCGACAAGGGTGAGCCATTGTTTCCGCGCCGTCAGGTGTCGTGAGGGAACAACTCCCAAGTGCACGATGAATTATCGAACGTGAGCAACGATCGAACGTACGACTATGTCGACCGAAACTATGTCGACCAAAACTATGTCGACCAAAACTATGTCGACCGAAACTATGTGGACCGAAACTATGTGGACCGACACTCATTGTCATCTTGATTATCGGGTGACGAGCGACGTACCCGAGAGCGAAACGCAGTACACCCTGCAGTCCTCGAGTGACCGCCGGTCACGCACCGAACCACGTATCCGCGACCTCGATATGGGGGCAGTCGACGAAGTTCTCGACTCTGCGCACACGGCCGGTGTCTCGGCGTTCATCACCGTCGGATGCGATCGTGATTCGTCCCAGCGGGCCATCGACGTTGCTGCAGCCCACGACGATGTGTGGGCATCCGTCGGCCTGCATCCGCATGAGGCGAGCCACGGAGTCGATTCGATTCGCGATCTGTTGAACGCGCCACGTGTCATCGCCGTTGGCGAGGCCGGCCTCGACTACTACTACGACCACTCGCCTCGGGATCAGCAGCGCATTGCGTTCGCCGAACAGATTGCCATCGCGCACGATCGGGATCTGCCCTTGATCATCCACACCCGGGATGCCTGGGACGAGACCTTCGAAATCCTCCTCGCAGAGGGTGTCCCGGAGCGGACAGTATTCCATTGCTTCACGGGCGGTCCCGCCGAGGCCAAGCGCTGTCTCGATCTCGGGGCGTACTTGAGCTTTTCAGGAATCGTGACGTTCAAGAGTGCAATCGACGTTGCCGAAGCTGCGAGTATCTGCCCACAGGATCGACTGCTCGTCGAAACGGACAGTCCATATCTCGCTCCGGTTCCTCGACGCGGTCAGGCCAATCGGCCGGAAAACGTGGCCCTCGTCGGAGCCCATATCGCACATCTGCGCAACATGCAGCCCGCTGAAGTTGCACATCTCACATCGCACAATGCCCGCATTGCCTTTCCTGGCCTCGGTTCATAGCCTGGACTCGTAAATGATGACGATCGCCGAACGCCGCCGCCTCGTGGTCGCTGTCGCGCTGACCGTGCTCGTATTGCCCCTCGCTCTGTTCGGAGGCGGGTCGTCGGACCCGAATCAACCTGCTGCGAGTTCAGTTGCACCTGAGGACGAACCAGCCGCACCGGCATTCCTCCCGGTTCAGGGAAGTTCCGTCGTTCCCGACATCATCACCGTCAACGTCCCGGCACCGCCCGAGGACATCGTGGCCAAGGGCGTTGCATCGTTCATCCGCTGGCCCCAGACATTCGGTTTGCGACCGTGCGCGACTCCACTCGCCCTGATCGGCGCCAAAATCGAAGTGCGAAATCTCAACAACGGTCGCACGGTGAAATGCGAGAACGTGTCGATTCAGTCGCTCGCCGCTGGCATCTCGATCGTGATCCACACCGACCTCTACTTGGAGATCGCAGATCTGGTCGATGCGCCACTTCCGGTCGAAATCATTTTCTGAACCCTTTTCTCGCTGAGACTTGATGACTCATTCCCGACAGGACATCTCACGAATGCTCGACGAGCATGGTCTGTCACCACGTCGCGCATTCGGTCAGAACTTCGTTGCCGATGCGAACACGGTTCGCCGTATCGCACGCCTTGCAAATGTCGGACCCGATGATCTCGTCATCGAAATCGGAGCCGGGCTCGGGTCACTGACGCTCGCTCTCGCTGACACGGGAGCGACGGTCATCGCAATCGAAGTCGACCACGGGATCGCACCCGTTCTGCGAAGTGTCGTGGCCGACCGATCCAATGTCACTGTGGTCGAGGGGGATGCCCGCACCATCGACTGGCAGGAACTGGTTCCGCCCGGACGCAAAGCTGTCGTTGTTGCCAACCTGCCGTACAACGTTGCGACTCCCCTGATCGCCGATCTCCTCGACACCGTGCCGCAGATCAATCGGTTCGTGGTCATGGTCCAAAAAGAGGTTGCTCTTCGACTGGCCGCATCGGCTGGATCCTCCGATTACGGTGCGATCAGCGTCAAAGTCGCCTATTGGGCAACTGCGCGACTTCTCGGCGACGTCCCGCCAACGGTGTTCGTACCCCAGCCGAAGGTGACGTCGTCGATCATCGAGATCACAAGGCGGGACCGCCCGGCCGTCGATATCGACCCGCGCGATCTCTTCTCACTCGTACGCACGGCGTTCGGTCAGAGGCGAAAAATGCTCAGACGATCACTTGCCAACATCGTGGCCATGACCGATTTCGAACGTGCCGGAATTTCCCCGACGGCTCGCCCTGAGGAACTCGATGTCGTCACCTGGGGACGACTCGCGCACGCTCTTCGCGCAACTGTACATACGACCGTGATCCAAGCTCCGGCGAAGTTGACGCTGTCACTGAGTGTCACCGGGGTTCGTGACGACGGCTATCACCTCATCGATGCGGTGATGACGAGTCTCGATCTCTGTGATGAAATTCGCGTGCGCGATGTTGCGCCGAGCGAGTCGTCAGCCGATCCGAACGAACACGATGTCGAAATGCAATCACATCTCGAGTTCACCGGTCCCTACGCAGACGGCATCGCAACCGACAGTACGAACCTTGTCCATCGAGCTCTCGACTTCGTCGGTCGTTCCGCACTCGTGTCGGTCACGAAGAACATTCCCCACGGAGGCGGTCTCGGCGGCGGTTCCACCGACGCAGCAGCCATCATCCGCTGGGCCGGACGAACAAACCCCGACGACGTGACAGCAAGTGCCGCAATCGGTGCCGATGTGCCGTTCTGCGTCCGCGGCGGGCGCGCCATCGTGCGCGGCATCGGCGAAGTGATCGAACCCGTTCCCTACATCGACGAGGAATACACGCTGATCATTCCGCCACTGCACGTCAGCACCCCTGAGGTGTACAAAGCCTGGGACGAACTCGGTGGACCTCGTGGGGAGAACGGAAACGATCTCGAGCCTGCGGCGATCCATGTCGAGCCGCAACTCGGCCAGTGGCGAGACCGGATCCACGAAGCATGCGGAATCAGACCGACTCTTGCGGGAAGTGGTGCAACCTGGTTCGTTCCCGGGCGTCACCCAGAATTGATCGAGTCGATGCCCGATGCAGAGGTACGCGTCGTCATGACACGACCAGCGCAAGGCTGAGTGTGTTTACTTGCGACGCTGATGACGGGTGCGTCGGAGCATCTTCTTGTGCTTCTTCTTGCGCATCCGCTTCCGACGCTTCTTGATCAAAGAACCCATGAGACCTCTCCAATGACAGGCTCCTCACGCTAGCGAGTCGCAGGCGTGAGTCCCAACGCCGATAGGTTTGAGGCTGGTTTCGGCGAGTGACGAGGCGTCTGTGCCTCTCGATCGTCGTCCGATTCCGGGGTCGTTCAATGGTAGGACAGCGGATTTTGATTCCGCGAATAGGGGTTCGAGCCCTCTCCCCGGAGCTCAGTTCATCCAGGACGGAGACCATCATGCCTTTGTATGCCATCGTTCTGGCCGCTGGAGAGGGAACGCGGATGCGATCCCAGCGCCCGAAACCGTTGCATCCCATCTGCGGACGACCGATGGTGCTGCATGTGATTCACGCCCTCGACGCTGTGCAACCGAACGAAACGATCGTCGTCGTCGGCTTCGGAGCCGACCAGGTCACCGCTCGGATCACCCACGACCTGGCAGACCGCGACAACATCCGCTTCGCAGAACAAAAGGTGCAGCGAGGTACGGGTGATGCCGTCGCCGTCGGCCTCGCGCGCCTGGATCATCTCGTTGCGAACGACATCGACGACACCTCGACGATCGTCGTCGTTCCCGGCGACACACCGCTTCTGCGCAAGGAGACGATCGACGACCTCGTCTCCCACCACGAGTCAAATGCGCTCGCAGCGACCGTCCTCACATCTCACATGGACGACCCGACCGGGTACGGACGAGTCGTCCGCGCGAAGGACGGCCGTGTTGCACGAATCGTCGAACACCGAGACGCGTCTCGTGAAGAGCTCGGCATCACGGAAATCAACACCTCGATCTACGCCTTTCGCCGTGACCTCCTCGGTCCCGCATTGCGTCACGTCTCACCCCAGAACTCTCAGGCCGAGTACTACCTCACTGACGTCATCTCTGTTCTCGCAGGTATGGGCCACCGCGTGGGAGCCGTTCAGGCCGACAGCCAGGAGACCCAGGGTGTCAACGATCGATGGCAGTTGGCTCTCGCCGAGCGCGAACTGCGAGCCCGAACCAACCGGCGATGGCTCCTCAACGGCGTCACGATGTTCGATCCGCGCCAAACCTTCATCGATGTCGACGTGCGCATCGGCCAAGATGTGACCCTGCTCCCGGGCACCATCCTGCAGGGACGCACAGTCATCGGAGCAGGCTGCGAAATCGGCCCCAACACTCGTCTCGTCGACTGCAAAGTCGGTGAAGGATCCACGGTCGACTCGACCGTTGCCATGAATGCCGAGGTCGGGAGCAGGGCATCGGTAGGACCATTCGCACATCTCACATCGGGATCACGGATTGCCGACGGTCGACACACCGGTGCGTTCTATGATTCGAGCAAGGACAACGGTCCCGACACCGACTGAACCTGCTCTCACCAGCAACGCTCGATCGAGGCGGACCGCCCGGTCCCGTCAGCGATACGGCGGAGGAACGAGGAAAGTGCGTTGAGTCAAGTGGACAAGGTAACGACGAAGCGCATGGCCCTGTACTCGGGTCGCACTCACCACGCTCTCGCATCAGAAGTAGCCGGGTATCTCGGTATCGAACTCGGAGAGCCGAACATCGTGGAGTTCGCGAACGGCGAGATCCGACCGAGGTTCACCGAGAGTGTGCGCGGTTCGGATGTGTTCATCATGCAGAGCCATTTCGGCTTCAACGGACATTCGATCAACGACTCGATCATGGAGCAGCTGATCATGATCGATGCTGCGCAGCGTGCATCGGCCAAACGCATCACGGCAGTGTGCCCCTTCTATGGCTACGCCCGCCAGGACCGCAAGGCTGAAGGACGTGAACCGATCACTGCTCGCCTCATTGCCGACCTCTTCAAAGTTGCCGGCGCGAAACGAATGGTGTCGATCGACTTGCACAGCGGCCAGATCCAAGGATTCTTCGACGGACCGGTCGACCACCTCACAGCAATGCCCGTGATCGAGCAATACATCCGCGAACACGCGAAGAACCCTGTCATCGTCTCCCCCGACGCCGGTCGGATCAAGGTTGCCGAACGGATGCAACAGCACCTCGGCGAAGAACTCGGAGCAGATCTTGCGTTCGTGTACAAGCGCCGGCCGAAAGGAAGCACCAACACCGTGCAAGCCCTCGACGTGATCGGCGACGTCGATGGTCGCCTGTGCATCCTGACCGATGACATGATCGACACCGGTGGAACAATCGTGTCCGCCGCACACTTGCTCCTCGACAAAGGAGCGACAGAGGTCTGGGCGATGGCCACTCACGGCGTCCTGTCCGGACCGGCAGTCGAGCGCCTCGCCAATTCGCGGATTTCTCGGGTCGTCTTGACCAATACCTTGCCGCTCAGCCCCGAAGCGAACATCGACAAGATCCATGTGCTGTCAGTGGGCAAGATCATCGCGGATGCCTTGTCCGCGGTCTTCGACGACACCAGTGTGAGCGAGATCTTCGGCGGTGAAAACCAGGCCTGAATCGGTCGATCCGGCGACGTGCCGGGCCACCGAATCCAGGTGGTGATGAACCTCCTCCACCCGTAGTATTGGGAACTGTTTGCGCCCCCGGGACGACGTTCCGGTCTGAAAGGTTCCGCTATGTCCACAACTCTCGTTGCAACGTCCGGTCGCGAAAATGGCAGCGCAGCGGCGCGCCGTCTGCGCCGTGAAGAAAAGATCCCCGCAGTCATCTACGGACAGGGCATGTCCCCGATCACCGTCACAATCGACCGTCGCGACCTGCGGATCGCCTTGTCGGGGGCTGCTGGCACCAACACCATTCTCGAGATCGCTGTCGACGGCAGCACCTACCCAGCCGTCATCAAGGAACTGCAGCGTCACCCTGTCAAGCGAACGGTCGCTCACGTCGATTTCCTGCGCATCAACATGAGCGAAGAGCTGACGATCGCAGTGCCCGTGCGTTTGGTGGGCGAAGCAAAGGCAGTTCTGTCCGAGGGTGGTCTCGTCGATGCCTCGCAGGACACGATCGACATCGTGACGACACCAGCGAACATGCCGAGCGAGATCGCAATCGACATCTCGAGCATGCAGCCCGGCGAAGTCATCCGACTGGGACAGATCTCGCTTCCCGCCGGCACTCGTGCTCTCGGCGACCCGGACCTTGCCATCGTGACGGCGATCACTGGATCGCGCGCCGAAGCTGCGCCGGCATCCGCCGCTGGTGAGGCTGCGCCTGCACCCGCTGCGGGTGAGGGCGAGAACAAGTCCTGAGATAGCCCATGGGCCTGTTCGGCCGGGCCAACTCGAATTCAGGGTCTGCTTCGACGTTCGACGCCCTCGTCGTCGGTCTGGGCAATCCCGGTCAGAAGTACGCGCGATCTCGCCACAACGTCGGCGAGGACGTGGTGATCGAACTTGCTCGTCGACACGGAAATCCCCTCAAGCCCGGACGTGATTCGGCTCTCGTCTCCGAAGTGAGACTCGGCGACCACCGCGTCGTCCTTGCGTTTCCCACGACGTTCATGAACGAAAGTGGCCAAGCAGTCAGCAAGCTGATCCGCCGGTACGGGTTCAAGTCGATCGACGGATTGATCATCGTTCAGGACGAGCTCGATCTGGCACCAGGAACCGTGCGCGTGAAGAAGGGCGGAGGCCTCGGTGGTCACAACGGGTTGAGAAGCGTGTCTGCGCACATGGGCACAGATGACTACATCCGTGTTCGGATCGGTGTCGGCAAACCACAGAGCAAGGAGCGCGGGGCCCAACACGTGCTGTCGAAAGTGCCCGCCGCTGAACGCCAGCTTCTCGACGTCGCCGTCAACGTCGCCGCAGATGCAGTGGAGAAGATCGTGATCTCGGGAGTCGATGCCGCCATGAACGCCTTCAATTCGTTGTGAGACACTCAGCACGAAACTCCGATTCATGAGTACTTCCACCTCGACAGAATCGAATCCTGGAACAGCGGAGCCTCGCGGAACTCCGGTCATTCATGGAGCTCTGGCTTCACTTCGCGCACTGCTGCGCGAGGACCGCGTATTGACGGGAATCCTCGGGTCTGTCGATGCAACGATCGCCGTTCCCGAACCAGGTCGCAGCATCGCAATCGCCGCGCTCAGCGAACTGTCGGGCCGCAAGCCACTGATCGTTGCATGTCCGACGGGAACGATGGCAGCGCAGATCGCTGACGACATCGCGACGTTCTTTCCCCCGGGCGAGGTTCTCGTGTTTCCTGCTTGGGAGACGCTTCCTTTCGAGCGCGTCAGTCCGAGCGTCGAGACAATGGGCCGCAGACTCGAGGTGTTGTGGCGCCTGTCGAATGAGAACCGTCATCCGAGTGTGATCGTCGCGAGTATGCGAGCACTGCTGCAGCAACTCGGTCCGGACACCGTGAATGTCGAGCCGAAGATCATCCGTAAAGGAACGTCACTCGATCCGGACGAACTGCTGCGCACCCTCGTCACCGGCGGCTACCGCCGCGAGGATCTCGTCGAGCACCGTGGAGAAGTTGCGCGCCGCGGCGCGATCATCGACGTCTTTCCTTCGACCGCTCCTGGTCCCGTGCGCATCGACCTATGGGGGGACGAGGTCGACCGACTGACGACGTTCTCCGTCCACGACCAGCGCAGCGATGAAGATCTCGAGGAAGTCCACATTTTCCCGGCTCGCGAACTCGTCTTGAACGAGACCGTGCGTCGACGAGCCGACTCGCTGACAGCGAGTGAACCGTGGGGCCGCGAGCACTGGGAGCGTTTGAGCGAAGGCCTTCTGTTCGATGGAATGGAGAGCTGGCTTCCATGGCTCACCGACGAGCCGACTCTGCTCACCGACGTCCTTCCGTCGAGTTCGAAGATGGTGCTGATCGAACCGCGTCGCATGCTCGACAGATCGAAAGACCTACTGGCCGAAGAAGCCGACCTCGCTCAAGCGCTCGCATCTTCATGGACACGCGATCCTGATCACGATTTTCCCCGACTGTATTCCTCTGCCGACGGCCTTCTCGGCGCGACGCGTGGCGCATGGAACCTGATTCCGGTCGCTGACGGTCCGAACACTCCCCTCTTGGAGGCAAGTGGCTGGGCCGCGATGACTGGAGGTGGAGAGGGCCTCGCAGAGAGCATCAAATCGATGCTCTCGAGTGGCTATCGAGTCGTGGTCACAGCAGATACCGAACTCTCAGCCGACCGACTTGCCCAGACATTCGGCAACGCCGGACTCGACCTCGGCGTGTATCGGGCTCACGCAGTTCCCGACTTGTCCACTCCCGGTGGCTCGATCGTGGTGTCGAATCTGCAGCGCGGCTTTCGCATCCCGTCGGCGAAGGTCGCCGTCATCACCGAGGCCGACATCTCCGGTCGTCGCCGGGCACATCGTGCGCCGAAGACCAAACGCCGCGACGGCATCACGGTGTTCGAGGATCTGAAGCCCGGCAACTATGTCGTGCACTACATCCACGGAGTCGCAAAATACGAAGGAATGGTCAAACGCACCGTCGGCGGCATCGAACGCGACTACTTGTTACTCGCCTACAAAGGCGGTGACAAGCTCTACATCCCGTCGGATCAGATCGACACGGTGCGCCACTACGTCGGCGGAGAAGCGCCGACTCTGCACCGCCTCGGTGGAGCCGACTTCGCGAAGTCCAAAGCCAAAGTTCGCAGTGCAGTACGCGAGATCGCCCAAGAACTCGTCGTGCTCTACCAGAAGCGGGTCCACGCCGATGGTCATGCATTCGGCAGCGACACCCCATGGCAACGCGAGATGGAGGACGCCTTCCCTTTCGTCGAGACTCCCGATCAGGAAAAGGCCATCGTCGAGATCAAATCCGACATGGAACGCCCCTTTCCCATGGATCGTCTCATCTGCGGCGATGTCGGCTTCGGCAAGACCGAAGTCGCAGTTCGAGCTGCATTCAAAGCAATTCAGGACGGCAAGCAGGTCGCAGTTCTCGTTCCGACAACATTGCTCGCGTCCCAACACGGCAACACCTTTGCGGATCGATTCTCGGGCTATCCGATTCGCGTCGAGGTACTGTCGCGGTTTCTCACCACTGCTCAGGCGAACAAGGTTCTCGACGGGCTCGCCTCCGGTGACATCGACTGTGTCATCGGCACTCACCGTCTCCTGTCCAACAATGTCAGGTTCAAAGATCTCGGCCTGCTGATCGTCGACGAGGAACAGCGGTTCGGCGTGCAGCACAAGGAAGCCATGAAGCACCTCAAGACGAACGTCGATGTGCTCACCTTGTCGGCAACACCGATTCCACGAACACTCGAAATGAGCCTCGTCGGCATTCGCGACCTCAGCCTCCTTCAAACTCCACCGGCAGATCGCCAACCGATTCTGACGTTCGTCGGCGAGTACGACGAACGCGTCGCGGTCGAAGCCATCCGACGCGAATTGCTCCGAGAAGGGCAGGTTTTCTGGGTGCACAACCGAGTGCAGTCGATCGACGAATGTGCGATGAGATTGCGCGAACTCGTTCCCGAAGCTCGTATCGCGATCGCTCACGGCCAGATGGACGAAGGAACACTCGAGCAGGTCGTCGTCGACTTCTGGGAGGGCGATTTCGACGTTCTCGTATGTACGACGATCATCGAGAGCGGAATCGACATGCCGACAGTGAACACTCTCGTCGTCGAGCGCGCCGACCTTCTCGGTCTCGGACAGATGCACCAGTTGCGCGGCCGCGTGGGTCGGAGCGGTCAACGAGCGTACGCGTATCTGTTCCATCCTCGCGACAAGACGCTCACCGAAGAGGCGTACGAACGTCTACGCACCATCGGCGAGTCGACCGATCTCGGAAGCGGATTCAAAATCGCGATGCGAGACCTCGAAATTCGCGGTGCCGGCAACCTTCTCGGAGAATCCCAGAGCGGACACATTGCGGCGGTCGGATACGACCTGTATTGCCAAATGGTCACCGAAGCCGTCGGCGAGATGAAGGGCGATCCTGTTCGCGAGCCGACCGAGATTCGCATCGACGTCCCCGATCATGCATTCCTGCCGATCGAATACGTGGCGAAAGAGGAGCTGCGCCTCGAGGCCTATCGCCGACTCGCACTCGTCACGACCCGGGCCGAGGTCGACGATGTCGAGAGCGAGTGGCTCGATCGTTACGGACCAATTCCTGAGCCTGCGCGCGTGCTTCTCACCGTCGCACTCCTACGAGCCGAATGTCATCGCCTCGGAATCACCGAACTGACGATCTCCGCGAATCAGGCCCGGATCTCGCCCGTCGAGCTCAAGGTCAGCGAGTCCATGCGACTCAAACGACTGTCGCGAGATGCAATTCACAAGGAGAACGTGCGCCAACTGATCGTCCCCGTTCCGCACCGACGCCCTTCGGGGGATGCTGATTCGATGAAAGACCACGGTGCTGCGGGATACATCGTCGAATTTCTCGGCGAACTCTTCCCGATCCAGTCAACGGACTAGTTTTGACGGTCGTGTCCTCCTCGTATCGCTCTCGAATCGGAATCGTCGGCTTGTCAGCCGTCGCAGTGGTCCTGCTGTCTTCATGCTCGTCGGTCACCCAGGACGCAGCCCGAGTCGGTGACGACGCCCTGTCGAACGGCGATTTTCACGAACTACTCGAGGGCTACACGGATGCGACACAGTCCGGACTTCTCCCGACCGGCAATGTCGACAGCAATGTGGCTCGCCTCATTCTTCGGGATTGGATCAGCGCTTCCGTTCTCGAACGCACTCTCGTCGAATATGGAGTCGAAATTTCGCCGACGGACCTCGACGATGCACGAGCCACTCTCGATGCACAGGTCGGATTCTCGGAAGCGCCCGACACCGTTCGGGACTTCTACATTCGTGCGACGGCTGTGCGCGCGGTTGCCGGAGCCACTTTCACTCCCGACCGAGAGGAACTCGCCGAGTTGTATGCAAAAGGTCCTGAGGAGTCGGGTATCGCATGTATGCGGCTGATCCTCGCCGACTCGAAAGTTGAGATCGACGGTGCCATCGATCGCATCGAAGCCGGCGAAGCGTTCGCCGATGTCGCAAGCGATGTCTCGACCGATACCTCTGCCGAAGCCGGTGGCATCTTGAGCAACAACCAAACCGGCGATGAATGCTTCCCATTCGACGAAATCGTCTCACAGATCGTCGAGCAGATCGCTCTTGTGATCCCCGATACGAGGCCAGGTGAAGTCACCGGTCCGATCGAAGTTCCGGAGGTGGGCTGGGTTGCAGTCGTGTTGCGTCCGTTCGCAGAAGTTGCAAGCGAAGCCGAGCGGGTCATTGGTCCCGTGACTGCTTCTCGCATCGCGAATTCGGCTCTCGACAGCGCCGAGATCTGGATCAACCCCGGCTACGGACGTTGGGATTCGGACAGCAGGCAAGTCGTCCCCGATCAGTGAGTCGTGATCGCGTTTCCGGATCCCGCGACAGACCTGGGAACGACGTCTCACTTCACTCGATGAACGACCACGACAGCCTCGATCTTCCTGTGATCGACATCGTCGGTCTCGGTCCAGCGGACGAGGCCTATGTCACGGAGCACACTCGCCAAGTCATCGCAAGCCACGTTGTTCGCTACGTCCGCACCGCGCAACATCCGAGTGCCCACCTCGTCGCCGATGCTCGAACTCTCGACCATCACTACGAGTCGGCTGCCACCTTCGAAGCCGTGTAT
>JBIIKC010000201.1:0-3502 GCA_044233375.1 Ilumatobacteraceae bacterium | reverse complement strand
GTTGCTCGTCGATGAACGTGCGGGCACCGGGAGGATCTCACTGTCCCGGTTCTATGCGCGCCGAGCCCGACGCCTCCTGCCGGCCAGTGCTCTCGTCATCGTCGCCACAGTTCTCGCAAGTCGAGCACTCCTCGAGCCACTGCGACTACGAGACATCGGCACCGATGCGATCGCAAGCGGAGGCTTCTTCGCCAACATGGTTCTGGCCGCACGCAGCACCGACTATCTGCAGTCCGATCTGCCCCCGTCACCGTTCCAACACTTCTGGTCGCTGTCGGTCGAGGAGCAGTTCTACATCGTCTGGCCGGCACTCCTGATGGTGCTCCTGTGGAACGCACGCCAAGGTCGCGCTCGTGCGCTCATGGTCGTCGGGGCTGCGTCAGCCGCATCGTTCGCTCTGTGCGTGTGGCAGACCGGCGCATCTCAACCGTGGGCGTTCTTCGGGTTGCACACCCGAGCCTGGGAACTCGGGGTCGGAGCCCTCGTGGCGTTGGCATGGCCGTACATCCAAACTCTCGAGTCGAACGTGCGCGTTGCTCTCGGATGGTCCGGGCTCGCGGGAATCGCGGTGAGTTTCGCGATCTTCGATGAAACGATGGCATTTCCGGGGCGAGTCGCTCTTCTCCCAGTGGTCTCGACTGCGCTCGTCCTCATGGCAGGCGACACCACCCGAGGCGGCCCCCGCGAGATTCTGCGATTCGCTCCGCTGCAATGGATCGGAGGGCGCTCGTATTCGATCTATCTGTGGCACTGGCCGGCATTGATCATTGCCGAGGGGTATGCGGGTCGGGCCTTGACGGCTCAAGAACGCCTCGCCGCTGTGGCACTGGCCGTCGGCGCGGCAACTCTCTCGCACCAATTGCTGGAGAATCCGATTCGACATTCGGTGAAGCTCAATCACCGGCCGCGCATGGCGCTGATCCTCGGAGCTTCGCTGATCGTCGTCAGCGTCGGATTCGGAGCTGTGCTGCGAACCTCATCGGTTGCGCTCAGTACTGACGAAGTGGCGGAACTTCCACCGGTGATCGTGCCGACCCTTCCCGAAGCATCGAGCACCACAACAGCGGCGCCGACGGACTCCGCCCCGAGCGAACCCGAGGACACCGGACCTCCACCCGAGGGGCCACCCCCCGACATTGCGAATCCGACGGGCCCGCTCGATGTCCTGACGGCTGCGTTGCAGACCAAGGAGGTTCCAGCGAACCTGTCACCATCGCTGCGCGCGGCATCAGGTGACAAGCCGCTCATCTACTCGACCGACTGCCATGTGGACATCGGTTCAGCTGTTCCTGCTGTGTGCGAATACGGAGACATCGATTCCGACTTCACCGTTGCTCTCTACGGTGACTCTCACGCTGCGCAATGGTTCCCTGCTCTCAATCAGATCGCCATCGACAATTCCTGGCGGCTCGTTCCCCTCACGAAGACCGGATGCACCCCGATCGAGTTGATCACCTACAACTCGCTCGTCGGTCCGACATATCCCGAATGCAAACCGTGGCGCGAGCGAGTGATGGAACGTCTCGTGGCGGAGAAGGTGTCGGTGGTCTTCATCGGCTACTCCAACAGGCTCCAGGACCCGAACACTCGCGAACCGTTCTCCGACGGGAAGATCAAGGCGGGTTTCGCGGAACTCCTTCCGCGCCTTCAGTCGATGGGAATCAGCCCGATCGTCATCACCGACACCCCTTACCCAGGACAAGACGTTCCGACGTGTCTGTCGAAATCTCTGACGGACGTCGAAGCGTGCACGTTCACCCGTGACAAAGGCATCCGAGCCACACGGCACCAGACGAACATCGATGTCGCAGTCGAGAACGGAGCGCAGTATCTCGATACGAGCCACTGGGTGTGCACCGACTCGATGTGTCCCGTCATTTCGGGAAATCTGCTGATGTATCGAGACTCGAACCACATCACGACCACGTACGCAGAGTGGCTGACACCCTTCTTCGCTGCGGCGGTCACGCCATATGTCAACGGCATTCGCCTCCGGCGCTGAGCCCGAAGTCAACGGCATTCGCCTCCGGCGCTGAGTTTCACCCCTGGCGATCGCGGATCAGCACCTCTTGGGCAACTGTCGCCACCAAGATTCCGTCCTGACTGAACACGTGCCCGATCGACAAACCACGACTGTTCCCGACCGAATGACACGTGAAATCCTGCAGATGCCAGTGGTCGGCGCGAATCGGTCGATGGAACCAGATCGTGTGGTCGAGACTGGCACCCTGAAAATTGCCTTCACCCTCGGGACGCTGGGAAATCACCGGATGAGACCTCACGACTGCATCAGTCGGCAGATCATCGCTGAGGTAAGTGAACGCACACCGATGAAGAAGTCGCGACCTGACGTCATCGGAAGATCCGAGTTCCTCTGTGATACGGAACCACGACATCGACCGGCCCGAGCCCTCGCGCACGCCACTCGGCATGTCTTCGTTCGCAATCCAACGGCGGTCGAAGACCTCCGACCAAGCCGAGTTCTCCATCGATTCCGGATCGGGAACACCTGTCGGGAATGGAATCGGCTGCATATCGACCGCATCCTCATGGACTTGGAAGCTGGCCTCGAGATTGAGAATCGCTCCAACCGTTTGGCGAGCAACGACGCGTCGCGTGCAGAAGCTCTTGCCGTTGCGGATGCGATCGACTTCGTACCGAACCGGCTCGGACGTGTCACCGCGGCGAATGAAATAGGCACGAAGAGAATGCGGCTCCATCAACGGATCGACAGTCTCCGCGGCCGCCCACAGTGCCTGAGCCACGATGTGCCCGCCGTAGAGGCCACCCCACGGGTATTGGCGACCAGCCCCCACGAACGTGTCAGGACCATGGTTTTCGAGCGCGAAGAGCTGTTGGATCGTCATGCGGTCAAGTTCGGGTTCGGATCGGAATCAGTGAACGATCGCAACTGCACACTTGCTGCGATGAGCAAGAGCCAGTGTCGTGCCGCCGAGGAGCGCTGCTGCCAGCACGCTGCGGCTGCGCGAACCGACGACCAGGACATCGTTGGTCCTCGAATGATCGATGAGGGCATCGGTCGCCGATCCCTCGACGACATCTGTCGTGATCGAGACGTGAGAATGCTCATCGACCGACAAGTGCATCCGCACCTGATCCACCAGTTTGCGCGCATCGCGTTGCATGGCATGTCGCAGTTCTTCGACGTCCGGACCCATGACCATCCCGATCTCGGGTGACATCGCTGCATACGGGTACTGCCATGCAGACACGAGCTCGACGGGGCGCTTGACGGATTCGGCGAAATGCAATCCCCAAGCGGCAGCGTGATTGGAACTCTTGGATCCGTCGACACCGATCACGACACGACCGCCAGCAGTGCGCTCTGCAGTCTCGGGAACGAGGACCACAGGGCACTTGGCTCGATGAGCGACCGCGTAACTGACCGAACCGAGGACGAGAGCGTGAGCCGAACCGACACCGCGTGTTCCCATCACGATCATCGCTGCGTCTTCGGAAGCCTTGAGGATTGCCGTCGACG
>JBIIKC010000200.1:0-3509 GCA_044233375.1 Ilumatobacteraceae bacterium | reverse complement strand
AGGGAATACCAGCAAGAACTCGATCGCAATACGAAGTTTCGAGAGTTGCAAGTGCGTCCGGATCGCAGTCGTCCTGCACTGGTCACGCCGACGTCGCCAATAGAAGTCGAGTCCTAGATCGTTTTGGACTCTGGATCTGTATGTGAGGAGAGAAGTTGCTCTTGTATATGGTTTTGCTCTACCCAGCACCACCATGTGAGCGAGCCCAACTGTGAAAACCGATATCACCTCCTCGAACCCGATCGCTCTACGCATTCGACTGATCGTCCTGACTTTCCTCATGCTCTTCGTCGAACTTGCATTGATCCGGTGGCTGGGTGGGAACGTCCTCTACCTGTCGTACTTCTCCAACATCGTTCTGCTCGGTTCGTTTCTCGGTATCGGACTCGGTTTCCTCTGGGCAGCCCGTTCGGAGATTTCGCTCCTGCGCTTCATGCCAATCGTTCTCACGGCACTCGTTCTCCTCGTGCACTTCTTCCCCATCCGCGTCGAAGCGGTCGGCAGTGACGTCATCTTTTTCGGAGCAGAACTTCGACCGACTGGACCCCCTCGCGAACTGGTCCTACCTGCGATCTTTCTCGCTGTCGCTGTCATCTTGATGTGTGTCGGCGATGCGATCGGACGAACGTTTCGCCTACTCGCGAACCTCGACGCCTATCAGTTCGACCTCATCGGCAGCCTGATCGGCATCATCATCTTCACGATCCTCGCATTCGTGGGTGCCCAGCCGATCGTCTGGGGTTCGGTTGTTGCCGTGGTCATTCTCTGGGCGACCCGGCCGAAACGATTCGACATCGCCCTCATCGGCATTCCGATCCTGATCCTGCTCGGCGTCTTGGCTGTCGAGTCATCGAAAGATGGTGTGATCTGGACCCCCTACTACAAGGCCGAGCACACCGTGCCGCCCAAGGACGACATGTGGCTGTTCGTCAATGGGACACCGCATTGGCAGTTCGTGAAGGACGGAAACTCGCCGATCTACACACCTCTCTACGACCGGCTCGCCGACGACGATCTCGGCGACGTGCTGATCATCGGTGCAGGCAGTGGCAACGACGTGGCTGTTGCTCTCGCGAAAGGGGCCACGAGCATCGATGCGGTCGAAATCGATCCGAAGCCGATCGAACTGGCCAAGGATTTCCATCCGAACCGACCGTATGACGATCCAAGAGTCACTCTGCACATCGACGACGGCCGAGCATTCCTCGAACGAAGCGATCGTCAGTGGGATCTCACCGTCCTCGCCCTTCCCGATTCGTTGACTCTCGTCCAGGGTGCTTCAGCGGTTCGACTCGAAAGCTTCCTGTTCACTCGCGAGGCTGCTGAGAGCTATCGAGATCATCTCACCGAAGATGGTGTGTTCTCGATGTACAACCTCTATCGAGAGAACTGGCTCGTCGACCGCTATGCAGCAACGCTCGAAGATGCATTCGGCCATGCACCATGCGTGACTCGTCCGACTGACTCGACCACAGTGCTGACGATCGGAGTGCGTCCCGATCTCGTGGACTGTCCACCCGAAGATCAATGGACGCGACCTGCCGGCACACCCGAACCGGTCAGCGACGATCGCCCATTTCCATATCTGAAAACTGCTTCGATCCCGACGTTCTACCTCGTCGCTCTTGCTCTGATCCTGATTGCGACATTCGTTTCGGTTCGGGTCGTCGGTGGGCCGATGCGCGGCATCACCAGATACGGGGACTTGTTCTTCATGGGAGTTGCATTCCTGCTACTCGAAACCAAGAACGTCGTGCAGTTCGCATTGCTTTTCGGTACCACCTGGTTGGTGAACGCCATGGTGTTCGGCGGGGTCATGTTGGCCGTACTTCTGGCTGTTGTTGTCTCGAAACGGGTGCGAATCAGCAATCTCATCGTTCTCTACGGATTGCTCGCAGCATCGATTCTCGTGAGTTGGCTGATTCCGCGGTCATCGCTCCTCGGCCTGCCGTTCATTCCGAGACTGATCTTCGCAATCGTGCTCGCGTTCTTGCCGATCTTCATTGCCAACCTGGTGTTCGCACAACGTTTCCGTGACACATCCGACGCACTGACAGCATTCAGCGCCAACTTGTTGGGAGCGATGGTTGGAGGTCTTCTCGAATACACCTCGATGGTCCTCGGCTATCGGAATCTCCTGCTCGTCGCACTCGTGGCCTATGGCCTCGCGTTCGTTTCGGGCCGGAACTACATCACAAGGACCACTTCGGCTCGACCCGAGTGACGGTCAGTCTGGTTCGAGGAGAACATTTCTCACGATGAGACCGATGAGATCGGCCCAGCGGCCGTCATCCACTGGATGGATGTCGTTGTAGTCATCGACAGCACGCCCCAGTGTGTACGCCTGAATGAATACTGCGATCACCCGGGGGTCGTTGTCACGGCGGAAAATACCCGCGATCATTGCGTCCTTGATGACGTCCGCAAGAGCAGTGGTCAAGCGGTCGGACTCGATGGCGAGTGCAGCTTCGAAACGTGAATTGCCCTCTGCTGCCGCGAGAATTCGGGCTCGCTCGAGCCGGAACATCCGGCGAGAACGGATTTGCATCTGACGTGTCAGTGCATCGAGTCGCTGAACGAAATCTTCTTTTGACGTCTGCGCACTCCAGATCTCCTGGATTTGCTCGATCGTCGCATCCATGTAACGCGCGTAGCGAACGACCTGTGCGGTCTCCATGAGATGATCGAAGTTGTCGAAATGGTGATACAGCGACCCTTTCGAGATCCCGGTCGATTCGAGGACGGAATCAGAGATGACCTCCCAAGGCTTTTGAGTGTTCAATCTGTTCACGACATCACGAACCAGGCTCGCCTTGGTTGGATGCATCCTGTCGAGGTCGTATTCAGTTGTTTCCCGCACGAGCGGAAGCGTAATCAAACGATTAGGGAACGGATCCACTCACCGTTGAACCGCGGACTGAGGACTGGTGTGGAAAAGCGAAGTCATTCGACTTTTCAAGATCTCGGTCAGCAGCGCATATGAGGCGATCAATCCGACCAACACAACCATCAACCCGCCATCGAGCACGACCAACCGGAACGAATTTCCGAGTGGTGTGAGAACGAGGAGCACAGTCATCATCACGATGGCAATCGATGACATGAAAAGAGGTCGGCTCGGCCGACTGCGATACATATGTCTGCTGGTGCGAAGGAACAGAAGGGCGACGATTTCAGTGAGGACAGACACCAGGAACCAGCCGGTTCGAAGTTCTGCCGCGTCAGAGTCGAAACTGATCCGCAGAATGGCGAACGTAGCAATGTCCACCGAGGTACTCAGAAGACCGAAGACGATCATGAAACGACGCACCTGCGCAATGTCCCATCGTTGAGGCTGCGCCAGACGCTCAGGGTCGACGTTGTCGGTTGCAATCGTCATTCCCGGCACATCAGAAAGAAAATTCAACAGAAGGATTTGTAAGGGCAACATGGGAAGGAAGGGCAGAAACGCCGTTGCACAGGCGAGAGACACCATGTTCCCGAAGTTGGCACTCGTCGTCACATAGACG
>JBIIKC010000230.1:0-3213 GCA_044233375.1 Ilumatobacteraceae bacterium | reverse complement strand
AGACTGGCTCTGATCCCATTGTCGTAATCGACGACGACGAAGGCGTTGTCCAAGATGTCCGGCTTCTCACCGGCGTATTCCTCGTCGAGGTGATTCACATCCTGACTTCCACTCGCATACACACGAACAGGATTTGCTCCGCTCAGGAGATTCATCAAGTCGAAGAAGTGGCAGCACTTCTCGACGAGCGTGCCGCCGGTGTTCTTGTTGAACCGGTTCCAGTCGCCCACTTTCTTGAGGAACGGAAAGCGATGTTCGCGAATGGCGATCATCTTGACGTCTCCGATGTCACCCGAACTCACGATCTCCGACAACGTCGCGATCGGGGCCATGTAGCGATACTCGAGACCCACCCAGGTGAGTGCCGATCTCGACTCGGCTGCTTCGACGATGTCGAGGCAATCCTGGATCGTCGTGCACATCGGCTTTTCCACAAGACACGGCACATCGGTCGCCAGGACATCGCGCAGGATGTCTGCATGGGTGACATTCGGTGATGCCACGATGACTGCGTCGACGGCGCCACTCCTCAACAGATCTCGGTGGTCGAAGAATGCAAGCGGTTCAGGTCCCGTTCGATCAGCAGAACCGTGTGCGATGTTGTCGCGCGCCCATTGGTGGGACTGCTGGTGCGGATCACTGAAAGCCGTCACCTCGGCGCCATCGAGAGCTGCGATGTTGCGGATGTGTTCGCAGCCCATCATTCCCGTCCCGATCACTCCGATACGAACGGTCGAGGAAGTCGCCATGACCGTCTACCGGGCCGGAATCGGGAGCTCGCCGATGATCTCACTCGGCCCGACGTGCTCCCAGGTCGAACTCCGGCGCACGAGAGCCGACGCCGACGGCAGGAAGACCAGTGGCACGTTGGCCAACTTCTTCGTCCGAGCGTGCCGATCGGACGTCTCCATCTCCGATTCACACACGATCGCCATGCCCTGGATCATGCCGAGGCCGAGAGCCAGCGCTCCACCCCGAGGGTCGATCATCGGATCGCACAAGGCAGACGCCGACTGGCCCGCACCGACGATCAAGCCACCGCCGTCGAGAATGGCTCGCATCGCCTCCCAGATCGGCGTGTCCTTGATGACGCTGCGCAGGTGAATGGGGTTGTCGCCGACGAGCCACACGGCTCGTGCCCCCTTCAGTACTCGGGCCGAATCGGGATTCAATGCTTCTGTACGACGCATGACCATCAAGGGTTCGATCTCGACTCCGAGACGCCCCGCCCAGTCCTTCGCAACCGTCACCAATTCGTCCGGGCGTTCGAAGGCATCGGCCGTCGGCAGAACGACAACCTTGTCAGCCTTCACTTCTTTCAACAGCCGGCGATCCAAGTCGTCGTGGAGACGAAATGGACCACCACCTTCGAGCACCACGATCCCGTTCATGGAACGATCGTAGATCGCGTAGGCTCCCCTGGTCCCGAGACAGCGGGCAGTACTTCAGAGGAGATCGACAATGAGCGTGCGCACAGTGGGAGTCGTTGGTTCGGGAATCATGGGTTCGGGTCTGGCCGAAGTCATCGCCAAGGGCGGAATGAACGTGATCGTGCGGTCACGTCAGCAGGCTTCGGCTGACGCAATGGTCGCGAGCGTGGCCAAGGGTCTCGACAAGCAGGTCGAAAAGGGTCGACTCAGCTCCGAAGACCGCGATGCCGTGATGTCTCGTATTTCTGCAACCTCGGACCTTGCGAAACTCGCCGATTGCGATCTCATCATCGAGAGCGTCGTCGAAGATCTCGAGACGAAGAAGGCTCTCTTTCGCGAATTGGACGCGATCGTCAAGCCATCGGCGATCATCGCAACGAACACCTCGACACTTCCCGTCATCGAGTTGGCGATGAGCACGAACCGTCCCGACAAGGTCTGCGGCATTCACTTCTTCAACCCTGCTCCTGCGATGCCTCTCGTCGAGATCGTTCGCCCATTGTCGGCCGATGATGCGACGATCACCGCAGCGACAGAATTCGCAACTGCCTGCGGCAAGGGTCCGGTTCAAGTTCTCGACCGCGCGGGCTTCATCGTCAATGCGCTGCTGTTCCCGTATCTGAACAATGCGATCCGCATGTGGGAACTAGGAACTGCCTCGATGGAAGACATCGATTCGGCGATGAAGGGAGGATGCAACTTCCCGATGGGTCCGTTCGCGCTCCTCGACCTCGTGGGTCTCGACACCTCGCTCGCCATCCTCGATGCGCTCTACGACGAATTCCGCGACCCGAACTATGCAGCAGTGCCCACTCTTCGACGCATGGTGGCTGCCGGCAAACTCGGTCGCAAGTCGAAAGCGGGCTTCTACAGTTACTGAGGTGTCGGCACGCGATGTGATGACCCCGGTCACGATCGATCAGATCCTGGCCGGGGAATACGTCTCTCGTTTCTCCGCCGACCAAGGTGAGCCGCCTCCCCCCACATGGAATTTTCACGACATCATCGCTGGTGACGACGACCTCGTTGCTGCCGGCGCAGATCTCTCCGTCGGGACTCTCATCGACGCCTATTCGCACGGGTTCTTTCCGATGCCACTCGATCGACGCACGATCGGCTGGTGGAGTCCCATCGTGCGCGGGATCATTCCCCTGGACGGGCTCGTCGTGTCGTCGTCACTTCGCAAGAGTTGCCGCCGCTTCACCGTCGCTGTGGACACACGATTTCGAGACGTCATGCGGGCATGTGCCGATCCCACCCGCCCTCACGGCTGGATCACCGACACGTTCGTCGAGGCTTACGAACGTCTCCACCGATCCGGATGGGCTCACAGTGTCGAGGTCTACGAAGGGAACGAACTCGTGGGCGGCGTGTACGGAGTGCACATCGGCAGGTTCTTCGCGGGAGAGAGCATGTTCCACACCCGCACGGACGCATCGAAGGTCGCTCTCGTTGCACTCGTCGAATTGCTCCGGGCAGCCGAATTTCGACTGTTCGACGTCCAATGGACGACTCCCCACCTCGTGAGTCTCGGAGCAGTGGACGTCCCTCGGGCCGAGTATCTGCGGATGCTCGGCGATGCACTGATTCGGTGATCTTCCGACAGACTGAGGTCATGGCCGAGCCCACTCAGACACAGCCTCGTCGCGATGACGCATGGTTGATGCGGACGTATTCGGGTCACTCGACTGCCGAGGCGTCGAACGAGCTGTACCGCACGAACTTGGCGAAGGGTCAGACAGGTCTGTCGATCGCCTTCGATCTGCCCACACAGACCGGCTAC
>JBIIKC010000199.1:0-3510 GCA_044233375.1 Ilumatobacteraceae bacterium | reverse complement strand
ACACGAGCCGAGTGGACCGCCGGCGATTATGGTCGGGACGTGTCCGGTGGGGTGGCGTTGGTGACAGGGGGAGCGTCAGGCATTGGGCGCGCCGTCGTGGATCGACTCATCAGGCGTGGTCACCGCGTCGTTGTCGTGGACATTGCCGGAGCGGCACTCTCTGCTCTGAAGACCATCGATGCAATCGAAGTGATTGCCGGAGACGTGACCGACCAAGCGACCAATGAGCGCGCCGTGAGAGTGGCAGAGAGCCGATTCGGCCGGCTCGATTCTGTGATCTTGAATGCCGGGCAGGCTGCCCACGGCGACCTGGTCGATCTTCCCCTCGAGGTTTTCGACCGAACGATGGAGGTGAATGTGCGCGGGGTGCTCCTCGGTTTGAGAGCGAGCATCCCGGCTCTGCGCCGGAATCAGGGTGGTCGGATCGTGATCACCGCATCCACATCGGGTATCGACGCGGATCCGGGAATGTGGCCCTACAACGCCTCCAAAGCAGCCGTGATCAACCTTGCCAAAGGAGCTGCTCTCGACCTGGCTGCGGATGGGATCATCGTCAATGTGGTGTGCCCAGGTCCCACCGAGACGCAGATGACCGAAGCTCTGTCCTCCGTCCCTGACGCCTACGAGGCGATCCGAAGGGTCATCCCTCTGCAGCGATGGGCACGCGCCGATGAAATCGCTGCAGTGATCGAGTTCTTCGCCTCGCCGGAAGCGAGTTTCGTGACGGGTGCGGTGGTGCCTGTTGATGGCGGGATTGGCTGCAGCACGGGCCAGTTCTCTCCCCGTGAGCGGTCCGAGTTCGAGCGATCCCACAATTCAGATACCAGGAGGAGCACATGACCGAGCATCCCGAGAATTATGAAGACGTCACCGTCTACGGGCTCGACGAGGACGACGAACAAGAACTCTTGACCAGACACAACGAATGCACGTTCATCTGGTCGAACAAGGAGGGATGGCCTGTAGGTGTGATCATGTCGTTCATCTGGCGCGACGGATTCTTCTGGCTCACCGCGTCGGCTCAACGGGCGCGGATCGCAGCCGTCAGGAGAGACCCGCGGGTGTGCATCGTCGTGACCTCGACGGGTTCGCCGTTGCCTCGTAACAAGACGGTCACGTGGAAGGGGACTTGTGAAATCATCGACGATCGATCCGTGAAGGATTGGTTCTATCGAGATTTCGCCGACGCTCTCATGGGAGGTCCCGGACCACGCAGTGACGCATTCGTCGAGTTCTTGGATTCGCCGAGGAGGGTCGTTCTCAAAGTCTCTCCGACCCAGCGCATCGGATACGACGGGACAAAGATGTTCCGAGCGAGTAACGAATGGATCGCAGCTCGTAACGAAGATGGAGGTTCACAATGACGGCTCGACTCGGCTTGACTGCAGATGAGGTATTGACGACCACGCGGTCGGTTCGCAAGCGACTCGATCTGGAGCGGTCCGTGCCACGTGATGTGTTGGTGGAGTGCATCGAGATCGCTCATCAGGCACCTACGGGCTCGAATCTGCAGGGATGGCGGTGGCTATTCGTGGACGACCCCGTGAAAAAGAAGGCTCTGGCCGACATGTACCGGGCGAACTTCTATCCATATGTGAACGACCCGAATCGCCCGCAGCGCGACGATCAGAACCAGCGCATCGTCGATTCGGCGACTTACCTTGCGGATGTTCTCGATCGTGTTCCAGTGATGTTGATCCCTTTGATTGCTGGCCGACTCGACACGGAGACGCCGACGTTCGCCCAGGCCTCGGCTTGGGGATCGCTCCTTCCGGCGGTGTGGAGTTTCATGTTGGCTTTGCGCGAACGAGGGCTTGGTTCTGCATGGACGACGTTGCATCTTCCCAATGAGCGCGAAGCCGCCGATCTACTCGGAGTTCCGTTCGACCAGTACACCCAGGCTGGACTGTTCCCTGTTGCCTACACGATTGGAACCGAGTTCAAGGTGGCTAAGCGTGTACCTGCGGAGAAGTTCATCCGGTGGAATTCTTGGACGTGACCCAGGTCCGAGCTTCGGAGGATCCGACCCACGAGATGGCATTGCTGAGGACGAGTCGATACTTCGGGTCGGAATACGTGGTCGGACCGTCTCCGAACTGCAGGTAGACGATTGCGGAACGACCTGCGGATTTGGCCCATGCGACGAGATCGCTGCCTGGTGGATGTGACCATCCATTGCGCCGGTCACGGTGGCCGCGAATGGCGAGATCGGCGGAAAAGAAGTTCGTCGAGTCCTCAACGGGGAAAGTGGTGCGCATCAGTGGCACCACAGAATCCTCGAACACCGGGTGGCAGTACACCTCGTCGGTGATCTCGAAGCGGCTGGGCAGTCCGGCGCACACTGGGTGCTCAGGGGCAACTATTTCGACTTCGTGGGTCTGATCGAATCGATATCCCGAGTCAGGAAAGTGCACCCCTCGTACATCGGACGGCTGATACAGGAATCGACCGCCGATCATTTCTCCGTACTCGGTCCATGTCGGCCACCCTGCGATCGAGTGGTGCAGGAAAACCATGCCCGTTCCCGTGGACTGGAGATCAGCCAGGACCTGCTTGTCCGCGTGAGAAGGGTCTCGGAACCGAACGGGTGGGTCCCCCGGAACGAATGTGAATCCCGGCATGTCGTAGAAGACCACCACATCGTGTCCGAGCACGGGTCGATCAGAAGACGTCCACTCGATGTCGGTCAACGAATCGAAACTCTCGTAGAAAGCTTCTTCGACGAATGGATGTCCACCAACGACGATGAGAACTCTCAGCACTGTCACGTATCGCCGGCGGGTTGTGCGAATCGATGATTGGCGACCTGCGGACCAGCGACCCATCCACACATCTGGGGATCGCATTCGCGTAGTTCACCAGCCAAGTGGCGGCCGTCGATCGAGAACGTACCGGAGATGCCGTCTTTGGAGACATGGACGTTTCCATTCTCGTCGAGTTCGTACAGTGCCTTGCTGAAGGGGTGGACGAGCCCGCGCATCAGGCATCAACTTTCACGTACTCGTCCAGCTTCTTGTGAAGCCACCGCACTTTGGCTTCCTGATATTTGCTGAGAGTGATACCGGGCTTGAAAGTCGTCTCCAAGCCTCGTTGCACCTTGGCCATGTTGAAGACGTCCTGATCGAACACTTTCGCGAGCATTCCGAGTTCGGGCGCGTTCGTCCACGGTTCTTCCACGTCGAGGTCGCGCCGCTTGGCTGGGGCCGGTCGTTCGCCGGCGAAGGGTGACAGGAACATCACCTCCATGATCGACGAACGATGGTCGTCGCCATTGGGACGGAAGCGATACACGATTCGGTTGTAGGCACCCCAGGGATGGAAATTGGGGAACAGTGTGTAGTCGATACTGTCCATCAACTCGGCGTCACTCATTGCATCGACCCTGTCGCCAACCACTCGCCTCCACCGATTTCGCGCACCCTCGGCGGCGACGGCTCGCGCCGTGGCTCCATCGGGGACTGCCACCGGACTGACCTGATCCACGCGCACGTCCATCATCGTGTCCATCAT
>JBIIKC010000008.1:0-13924 GCA_044233375.1 Ilumatobacteraceae bacterium | reverse complement strand
GCGCGGCGTCGACCGACCACGAGTTCGCAAATCACAACTTCTGAGACCGTTGCTCCTTCGGCCACTACCGTCCTCAATCACCCACCGCGTCCGCGTAAGAAGAAGAGGCGTTGAGGAACCCTCATGGAAAACTTGATCCGCTCGATCGCCGACTACCCGACACCTGGAGTCACGTTCAGGGACATCACACCGCTTCTCGGAAACGGACCGGCGCTGCAGAAGTCTGTCGAGGATCTTGCTGCGCGCTTCAGAGACCTCGAGGTCGACAGGGTCATCGGGATCGAAGCACGGGGATTCATCCTGGGTGCGCCGATAGCGGTCGCCCTCGGAGCTGGATTCGTGCCGGTTCGCAAAGCCGGAAAGCTTCCATGGGCAGTGGTGCGCGAGGAATATCAGCTCGAATACGGCAGCGACAAACTCGAAATGCATCGAGATGCGATTCATCCGGAAGAGAAGATCCTGGTCGTGGACGACGTTCTCGCCACTGGCGGGACTGCTGCAGCCACCTGTCGCCTGGTCACGGCATTGGGTGGGCAGATCGTTGCACTCGCAGTTCTCATCGAAATCGAGCGTCTCGAAGGGCGAAGCCGATTGGGAGACGTCCGAGTCGAATCCTTGTTCCGATACTGAATCTCGATTGCTGGTCTCGAGCACGGGCCTCTTCGACAGGTTGTAGGGGTCCAAGTCGTGAGGGACGTCTCCTCGATCGATCCGAATTGAAGGGTTCTCCTGCGATAATGCTCATGTGTCGACTGTGACAAGGCTCCTTCCCTGGCGGCGGCAGCAAAGTTCGCCTGTCGACGAGTTGAGTCCGGTCCTGAACTCCTTTCGCCGACAACATCCGCGGTCGACGACGTTCTTGATGACGAAGGCCTTCGAGACGGCAAGAGCTGCGCATGTCAATCAGACCCGCCGCAGCGGAGAGGGCTACATCAACCACCCGGTTGCCGTCGCAAAGATCGTTGCCGATATCGGATTGGACGAGACGACAGTGGTGGCCGCCCTTCTTCATGACGCTGTCGAAGACACCGAGGTGACACTCGCCGATGTCGAACGCCAATTCGGACACGACGTCGCCCGCATCGTCGATGGAGTGACAAAACTGGACCGGCTTCAATTCGATTCGAAGGAGGCCCAGCAGGCCGCAACGATGCGCAAGATGCTCGTCGCAATGGCCAAGGATCTGCGGGTCCTGATCATCAAACTCGCCGACCGGCTTCACAACATGCGGACGATTGCTGCGATGCCCATCGAGAAGCAACAGCGAATCGCGAACGAAACTCTCGATATCTACGCCCCGTTGGCTCATCGCCTCGGGATGCAAGGCATGAAGCAGCAACTCGAAGATTTGTCATTTGCCTCGCTGTATCCCAAGCGTTACGCAGAGCTGGATCATTTGGTCAGCAGTCGAAGTCCGGAGAGAGACATCTACTTGGCTCGGGCAATGGCTGAGGTGCGCACCTTTCTGGCGGGTGTGAACGTCGATGCGGACATCACTGGGCGAGGCAAGCACCTGTGGAGCATCTACGAAAAGATGATGCAGAAGGGCAAGGAGTTCGATGAGATCTTCGACATCATTGCCATCAGAGTCGTCGTCGATTCGGTGAAGGACTGCTACGCGGCTCTTGGTTGCATCCATGGTCACTGGAAGCCGGTGCTCGGTCGCTTCAAGGACTACGTCGCAATGCCGAAGTTCAACATGTATCAGAGTCTGCACACAACTGTCATCGGTCCAGCGGGCAAGCCGCTCGAGATTCAGATTCGAACACGCGAGATGCACCAACGCGCCGAGTGGGGCGTCGCCGCCCATTGGGCGTACAAGGACGACCAGGAGACTCCTGACATCGATTGGTTGAACCGAATCATCGATTGGCAGAACGAGATTGCGGATCCGACGCAGTTCATGGAGAGCCTCAAATCCGATCTCGATCAAGACGAGATCTTCGTATTCACACCGAAGGGACGAGTCATCGGTCTCCCTCTTGGATCGTGTCCTGTCGACTTCGCTTATTCGGTGCACACAGAAATCGGAAATGCCTGTATCGGCGCGCGTGTCAACGGCCGCCTCGTCCCCTTGACACACGTGCTGAAATCGGGTGACACCTGTGAAATCTTCACCTCGAAAGTGGGATCGGCAAGCCCTGACCGCGAGTGGCTCGAGTTCGCGGCCTCACCACGTGCGCGAAACAAGATACGACAGTGGTTCCTTCGAGAGCATCGTGAGGACATGATCGAGTCGGGTCGCGAGGAGCTCGAGAACGAGTTGCGAGCTGCGAATCTCCCAGCAGCACGAATCATGGACAGTGAAATGTTCACTGAGGAGATGGAAGCCCTCAACTACATCGAGGTCGAGACATTCCTCACTGCTGTCGGGGAGGGGCACGTCGACTCCCACGCGTTTGCGATTCGAATGCGACAACGCTTCTCACAAGACGATGCCGAAGAGAGGCTTGCCTCTTCGAGTCGGAGGTCCGTCGATCGGGAGCCAGCAGGTTCGTCGGTAGGAATTCATGTCGAAGGATTCGATGACGTCATCGTCCGATTGTCGAAGTGTTGCACGCCTGTTCCCGGCGATGAAATTCTCGGTTTCATCACTCGTGGACGAGGCGTGAGCGTTCATCGGGCGGATTGTGCCAACGCCGAGTCCTTCGCCGATGGACAAGCCAGCAGATTGGTCGATGTCGAGTGGGACGAATCGGCGACAGTGACGTCTTTTCGAGCGTCCGTTGACGTGGTCGCACTCGATCGTTCCCGTTTGCTTCGAGATGTTGCCAACGCGCTCTCGGAGCAGCATGTGAACATTGTCGCCTGCAGCACGCACACTGGGGGAGATCGCGTCGCCAAAATGAAATTCGAATTCGAATTGGCCGACCCGGGGCATCTCGAGGCCGTCCTGAAGATGATCAAGAAGATCGATGGTGTCTATGACGCATATCGCTCTGTTCCACTGCGAGCAGAGGACTGACAGGGCTCATTGCTGCTTTTGAAACGGTGACTCGCCCAACGGTGCTCGGGCAGTAGTTTGGAAACCGTGCGTACGTTCCAGACAAGCCCGGGGATGCGAGACATTCTCCCTCCTGAATCTGGTCGCTGGTCGTCTTTCGTCGATGTCTTCCGGATGACGGTCAGTTCAGCGGGCTACGGACAGGTCATTGCTCCTCTGTTGGAGGACATCGGTGTCTTCCAACGAGTGGGAGAAGCCACCGATGTCGTGACAAAGGAGATGTACGACTTCGTCGACAAGGGCGATCGTCATGTTGCACTTCGTCCGGAGCAAACGGCGTCGATCTGTCGGGCTTTCGTGCAGCATCGTCCCGCCACCCCGTGGAAGGTGTGGTACACCGGTCCGAACTTCCGCTATGAAAAGCCTCAGCGAGGTCGTTATCGCCAGTTCGATCAAGTGGGAATCGAGGTTCTCGGCCCCGATGATCCAGATGTCGACGTCGAGGTGATCGCGCTCGGTTGGGACTTTCTTCGAGCGCTCGGCTTGCACAAAGTCACATTGTTGGTGAACACCCTCGGTGAATCCTCGGAGAGGGGAGCCTTCGTCACTTCACTCGAGGCATACCTACGATCCCGGAAGAGCGAGCTTTCAGAGGAAAGTGTCGCGACACTCGAGCGCAATCCTCTTCGTGTCCTCGACTCGAAGCGTGAACAGGATCAGACAATCATCGAAGGCGCCCCTACGATCATGGAGTTCCTGGGTGAGAAGTCGATCTCGCATTTCGCGAGAGTTCGATACGGTCTGGATCTGCTCGAGGTTCCTTACCGAATCGACAATCGGCTCGTACGTGGCCTCGATTACTACCGTCAGACGACTTTCGAATTCGCCGGGGGAACTCTTGAATCGGCTCAGAATGCCCTCGGTGGCGGGGGCCGATACGACTCGCTCGTCGAAGACCTCGGCGGCCCCGCAACGCCTGGCATCGGTTTCGCGATCGGCCTCGATCGAACCTTGCTCGCGTGCGACGATGAGGGCGTTTTCCCAGGTGAGAACCTCGACGTCGATGTCTTCATTGTCGACACGGCAGGAGGGTCCGAGGCTCTTCGTTTGACGAATCAACTGAGGCGGGAAGGCTTTCGCATCGACCGTGCCTTCGACAACAGGAGTATGAAGAGCCAGATGAAAGCCGCCGATCGAAGCGGTGCGAAGTACGCAGTGATCCTGGGTGAAGATGAGATTCGAAGCGGGACCGTTCTCCTCAAATCTTTGCGATCCGATGAAGGCCAACAATCAGTTCCGAGTGGCGATCTCGCTGCAAGACTTCGGGAGAAGATCACATGACCAATCCAGACCGATCGACCTCGATGAGGACGCACATGTGCGGTGAGATCTCGAACGCCGATATCGGCAGAGTGGTCCACGTCTGTGGATGGGTTGCCAAGCGCCGTGAACACGGAGACAAACTCGCATTCGTGGATCTTCGTGACCACACCGGGTTGATCCAATGTGTGATCGATGGGGAAGTCGATGTGCGCAACGAGTATGTCCTGCGCATCACTGGAGTCGTGCGACAACGTCCAGAAGGTACGACGAATGCAGCCCTCACAACTGGAGAAGTCGAGATCGGAGAGTGTTCCGTCGAGATCCTGCGTTCCGCCGAAACTCCACCGTTTCCCATCGACCAGCGAGCCGACGACGTCGACGAGAACGTCCGTCTGCAGTACCGATACTTGGACATACGCCGGGGGCGCCTGCAGCGAAATCTGAGGGTCAGAGCAGCAGTCAACTCTGCAGTCCGTGCGGCGATGGAGCGGCAAGGTTTCCTGGAAGTGGAAACGCCGATGCTCGTTCCGTCGACTCCCGAAGGCGCACGAGAATTCCTCGTTCCATCACGTAAGGAGCCAGGTTCGTTTTACGCTCTTCCGCAGAGCCCTCAACTCTTCAAGCAGCTGTTGATGGTGGCTGGGGTCGATCGCTATTACCAACTCGCTCGTTGTTTGCGCGATGAAGACTTGCGGGCTGATCGCCAGTACGAGTTCATGCAGATGGACGCAGAGATGAGTTTCGTGACTCAAGACGACGTCTTGAAGGCCATCAGCGAGGCCGTTCTTTCGGCGGCGGAAGCAGTCACGGGAGTCCGCCCAGGGTCAATTGAATCGATGACTTGGCGTACTGCGATGGACACGTACGGTGTCGACAAACCCGACCTCCGGTTCGGCATGACACTCATCGAGTTGACACCCATTTTCGCTCATACGGAGTTCAAAGCGCTGCAAGGTGCCAAGTCGATCAAAGGCCTGTGCGTCGATGGGAAGGCGGAGGAATTCGGCAGGAACAAACTCGATCAACTCACGGAGAGGGCAAAGAAGCTTGGAGCTAAGGGTCTCGTTTGGGCCAAAGTGACGAGCGACGGCGACCTCGATTCTCCCGTGGCGAAATTTCTCAGTGATTCCGAGCGCAGTGACCTCGTTCGTCACATGTCGGCTTCATCTGGAGATTTGCTCCTGATCGTGGCAGATGAGTGGGAAACGACCTGTGAGGTTCTCGGGCAACTGAGGAACGATCTGGGTCGTCCTCCCGTTCATCAAGGTCCGTACCGATATGTATGGGTCACGGAGTTCCCACTTTTTGTCGGCGTGGACAAGGAGACCGGCCGCCCCAAACCCGGGCATCATCCTTTCTGCCAGCCTCATCCGGATGACCTCGACAAATTCGAGACGGAACCTCTTTCGGTGCGAGCACTGGCGTACGACCTGGTTCTCAATGGATGGGAACTCGGATCCGGTTCGATTCGAATTCATGATTCGGACATGCAACGTCGAGTTTTTTCGGTTCTCGGGATCGACGAGCAGGAAGCGAACCGCAAGTTCGGCTTCTTCCTCAAGCCGTTCACGTACGGAGCTCCTCCGCACGGTGGATTCGCCTTCGGGCTCGATCGTCTGGTGGCAATACTCGCAGGCGAGGAGAACATTCGTGAAGTGATTGCGTTCCCGAAGACTCAGAGCGGCCAGGACCCGATGACCGGTGCGCCCAATCCGGCGGAGTCTCGGCAGTTGGCCGATCTTGGTCTCAAGACGGTGCCAGTGAAGGACTGACGGTGCCGTCTCAAGTCTTTCGAGCGGGTGTCGTCCTGGTCGTACGGCGAGGGAATGGAGACATACTCGTTTTCGAGAGAGGGGATGCTCGGGGATCCTGGCAACTTCCGCAGGGCGGGATCGACGTCGGCGAGTCACCGCAGCAAGCAGCATGGAGAGAACTCTCGGAAGAAGCTGGGCTCTCGTCGTCATCTGTGACTCTGCTCCACGAGGTGCCGGAGTGGATCACCTATGAGTGGCCGGACGACATCAGGTCGAAGGCCAAGCATGGTGACACTCGGCGGGGTCAAACACAGAGGTGGTTCTTCTTTCGACCATCCGACGAAACGACTATCGAACCGATTCCCGACGGTCGCGAGTTCGTTGCGTGGAAGTGGGTCAGTGCACAGGCTGCAATTCGCGAAGTTGCTCATTTTCGTCGGGCTGCGTATGAGCGGGCATTTGCTTCGGTCGACTGGTGATGGACCTGTTCAGTTCGGCCGCAGATGATCGGTTGCGATCGCTTGGGCCGCTGGCTGCCCGTCTTCGACCGCACAGCATCGATGACATCATTGGCCAGGAAGAGCTACTCGGCCAAGGACGGCCTCTCCGTCGTTTGGTCGAGAGTGACCGACTCCAGAGCATCATCCTTTGGGGTCCTCCGGGGACTGGTAAGACATCGATAGCTCTGGCGATTTCTTCGTCCACCTCGTCCGTATTCGTCCAATTGTCAGCCGTGTCAGTTGGCGTGAAAGAGGTTCGGGAAGTCATCGAGTCGGCAAAGTTTCGACTCGGTTCGGAGGGTCGACGAACAATTCTCTTCCTCGATGAGATACATCGGTTCTCGAAGAGCCAACAAGATGCTTTGCTGCCAGCAGTCGAGGAGGGATCGATCGTCCTCATCGGAGCAACAACCGAGAATCCTTCGTTTCAGGTCAACGCGGCCCTACTCTCGCGGAGCACTCTTTTCAGACTCGAACCATTGACGTCGGCCAATATCGAGATGTTGATTCGGCGAGCATGTTCGGAGCTGAAGTGCAACATCTCCGATGATGCGAGGGATGAAATCACCAGGCAGAGCAGGGGCGATGCCCGTCGGGCCCTTGGACTGCTGGACCTCGCATCGGTGTTGGGCGACGGAGGTTCGATCTCCGTCGATGACATCGAACGAGCATCCGGTTCGGTAGCCCTTCGTTATGGCGTCGACGACCACTATGACATCGTGAGTGCCTTCATCAAAAGTATGCGAGGTAGCGATCCACAGGCTTCGATTCTGTATTTGGCGAGAATGTTGTCATCAGGAGAAGACCCCCGGTTCATCGCTCGACGAATGATCATCTTCGCAAGTGAGGATGTTGGCCTCGCCGACCCAACGGCTCTGACCGCCGCTGTGAGTGCTGCACAAGCCCTCGAATTCGTCGGAATGCCTGAAGCCCAGTTGAACCTTGCTCAGGCTGCAATTCATCTTGCGACTGCTCCCAAGAGCAATGCAACTGCGCAGGCAATTTGGACCGCTCGGCGGGATGTCGAGCAGGCAGATCGGATAGAGATTCCGGCCCACCTTCGGGATGCTCACTATCAGGGCGCAGAGGCCATCGGCCACGGCGTGGGGTATGCCAATCCACATGAAGTCAGCGGATCATCGGATCAGGTCTATCTGCCAGCGAATTTGCTCGGTTCTGTCTGGTACTCGCCTTCGAATGCCGGATTCGAGGGAGTCATTCGAACCAGAATGGGTAGTGGCGGTTCAGGTCCAGAGGAAGTCGACCGTGAAGCGGACAACGGCTACGAGGTGAAATAGGGATGACAGTCGGAGAATTCGTTCTAGTTTTGGCGGTCGTGTTGCTCGTTGCCGGCTTCGTGGCGCTCATGATTGCACTGGTGCGGGTCAACGACTCACTTCGAGTTCTTCGAGCCGAGACGGCACTATGGCGTGCTGATATCGCTCCCCTGATCGAGAGTCTGCGTGAGACTGCAGATGATGCGAGATCAGTCATGGACGAGGCTCGCTTGGATCTTGGTCGTTTCGATCGGGTTCTGGGCTCAGCTGAGGCGATCAGTGGAGCAGTGGAGGGTTCGGCTCGTGCAACGCGATTTGCGCTGTCGACTCCCGTGATCAAGATCGCCGCGTTCGCCACAGGCACGTCTCGGGCCGCCCAGAGACTACGCAAGCCCGGTAACGGACAGGCCAAGGGACGCCGAGCATGATGAAACGTCTGACGTGGTTCGTGACCGGTCTTGTTGCCGGGGCAGGGTCGGTTGTGCTGATCGGTCGCAGGATCAAACGGAGAGTGTCCGAACTGACCCCAGTTCGAGTCGCTGAGCGGGCTCTCGGAAGAACACGCGTATCAGTCGACCGTCTCAGGGATGCAATCGTCGACGGCAAATCAGCAGCTGCTCAGCGTGAGAGTGAACTCCGACAACGACTGTCGGATGAACCTCCGGCCAAGGCAAGTCATCGACGTCCAACCACCGAATCCCGTCGATGAATCGGCAGCTGAAGCGGGCTCTCGAACGAATACTCGACTCCGACCGGGTGCACTGGTCGAAGGTTGAACGCGATTTGTACAGTCGGGACGCGTCGGACCTCGTCGGACGTGCCGAAGTTGTCTGCTTTCCCGTTTCGACCGAGGAAGTTGCTGGCATTGTCGCTGTTTGTCGAGATTTTTCGGTTCCGTTCGTGCCGCGTGGATCTGGCACCGGACTTGCTGGTGGGGCAGTTCCAACCGAAGGAGCCGTTGTCGTCTCTCTGAGCAAGATGAATCGGATCATTTCGGTCGATGAAGTCAATCGCCAGGCCTGGGTGGAGCCCGGAGTCCTCAATCTCGACATCACGCGCGCTGTGAAGGAATTCGGCCTGTACTTCGCACCTGATCCGAGCAGTCAGCAGAGTTGTTCGATCGGAGGAAACGTGGCGAACAACTCGGGAGGTCCCCACTGCTTGGCAGAAGGAGTGACGACCAATCACATCATCGGGCTGGAGGTGGTGCTTTCGAGCGGGGAAATCGTCGAATTGAACGGCGAGGCTGCAGAAGCACGTGGTTTCGACCTACGCGGATGCTTCGTCGGAAGCGAGGGAATGTTCGGAATCGCAACGAAGATCTGTGTCCGACTTTCACGCAATCCAGTCTCGATCGAGACGATGTTGCTCGACTTCGACACGGTGCAAGGCGGTGCCGACACCGTGAGCGCTGTGATCGCATTTGGGATCGTTCCGGCCGCGATGGAGATGATGGACCAACTCTGCTTGAGAGCTGTCGAGGACTTCGTTCACGCCGATCTTCCCATCGACTCTGCAGCAGCCCTTTTGGTCGAAGTTTCCGGCGGTCGATACGAGGTCGAGTATCAGTCCGAGGAGATTCGTCGCATCGCTCGCGCGCATGGGGTCAAGGTGATTCGAGTTGCACGCAACGAAGCCGAGCGAACTCTCCTGTGGAAGGCGCGAAAGAATGCATTTGGTGCTGTTTCTCGAATTCGACCCAACTATTACCTGCACGACACTGTTGTCCCACGATCACGTCTGACTGAAGTTCTCGAGCAGGTGTATGCGATTGCCGCAGAGAACCATCTTCAAGTTCTGAATGTTTTCCACGCTGGCGACGGAAATCTCCATCCACTCCTGATGTTCGACAAGCGTGAACCAGGGGTGATGGAACGAGTTCACCGAGCCGGTGAGCGCATCGTAGAGGTGAGCATCGATGCAGGTGGAGTGCTGTCCGGAGAGCACGGCATCGGAATCGAAAAGCGTGAGTTGATGCATCTCATGTTCTCCGAGGCGGACTTGGCGGCGCAGGCGGCAGTTCGAGGAGCCTTCGATCCACTGGGGCTGGCCAATCCTGACAAGGTCTTGCCCAGTGTTTCAGCCTGCGGCGATCCGGTGTCGATTGGGGACGGCGTATGGATCTGAGCGTTCAACAGATGGCTGATCGAGTACGGGAGTCTTCACCGAACCCGATCTGGTTGGCTGGGCATGGGACGAGGGTTCAGTGCCCAGTACCGATGGACGTTCTCGAGGCCCCACGCGGAATTCGCTCGTTCGTTCCCGATGAGATGACTGTTTGTTGCGGTGCTGGGACATCCGTCGACGAACTCATGGCCGCGCTGTCCGAACGTGGCCAATACGTGAATCTTCCCCGTCGCTCCAGTGGTTCGGGGACAGTTGGGGGAGCGCTGGCTCTCGGTGAGGGTGACATTTATCGACTCGGTCGAGGGTCGGTCCGAGATGTGCTCCTGCAATCAGTCTTCATCGATTCGGCTGGAACGCTCATCACAGCCGGTGGCCCCACGGTGAAGAATGTGAGCGGCTTCGACCTCTGTCGCCTCCTCGTAGGTTCGTGTGGACGACTCGGTTTTCTTGTGGAGGTCATTCTGAGGACTCGACCGAGCTCCCTGGCCACGAAATGGTTCGCTGTCGAGGATGCCGATCGAGACGCAGTGTCCACGATCATGCTTCGTGTGAACCGACCGACTTCGGTTCTATGGAACGGATCCATGGTTCAACTCTGTCTCGAGGGCCATCCTGGTGACATAGATGAGACGGTCCAAGGACTGCGCGGTTCACTTTCCCGTCCGGTGACGGAGGTCGAATCCCCGAATCTCGATGCCTTCCCTCATCGATGGATTCGCTCACCTCGCGATGTCGTTGAGATCGTTACGAACAGCACTGAACGTTGTTTCGCCGAGATTGCCACCGGCATTGTTCATCACAGTGAACCTGAGGTTCGGCCAGATGTCCAGGTGGACGTCGTATCGATCGAGCAAAGACTTCTCGATGCGTTCGATCCTCACGATCGGCTGAACGGAGGCTCGACGGTTTGGAGCCGGATGAATCAGAAGAAGTTTGGAGCAGTCTCATGATTGCGTCATCCGATGATCGACCTCGACTCGAATCGAATTCGAAGCCGAGACATTCACTTCAGTCGGGAAGTCGAGTATGACGCTCGAAGACCAACTGACAGCATGTGTTGGATGTGGCCTGTGCCTTCCGCATTGCCCGACCTTTCGCGTGACTGGCGAGGAGTCACATTCTCCACGGGGTCGAATTGCTCTGATCAGGGGGAGTATTGGGAGTCGAGGAAGGCTGGATTCGGAGGTGCGATCGTTTCTCGACACATGTGTGCAATGTCGCGGGTGTGAGCCGGCATGCCCGAGCGGGGTTCAGTACGGAGAGATTTTTGCTGCAGCACAGCGTCGAGAGGAGGCTGCGGGAGGTCGATCACGCTTCGGTCTTCGAGTTTTCCTTTCACTATTGAATTGGCCACGGATTCTCGATGTGATCGGACGAATGGGGCTACTGGTGAACGCGCTCCCCGGATCGAGGCGCATTGTTCCATCGAAGCTGCGCATCACGGGCGTATCTCTTCGGCAAGGTCCTCGAGTGCGTCGGGGAGTTTCTGAGCCCGATGTCTGGCTTCATACAGGTTGTGTGATGAATTCATGGTTTCGCTCGGTCCATCGCGCAACGATCGCTCTCCTGGAAGCAGGAGGTAGGACTGTTGCAACTCCTCGAATTGATGGGGCATGTTGTGGCGCTCTTCATCTGCACACCGGAGACGAACATTCGGCGAGAAAGTTGGCCATCAACGTGATTGCTTCGATGCCTGGCGACGCGCCGATCATTGTGAATGCAGCAGGATGTGGCGCAATGCTGAAGGATTATGGGGATCTGTTCGGTTCGTCGGACGCGATCAGCTTCTCCGAACGAGTGATCGACATCCACGAGTGGATCGATGGCAATCTGTCCCTCCTGCAGTCCCGTGCTGGAGATCCGTCGGATACGAACGTGAAGCAGACGTTTGTCGTCCAGGAGCCGTGTCATCTGCGCAATGTCCAAAGGGTGTGCGTCGCTGATGTTCTGGAGAGGTTCGTTCCTGTCCACCGCCTCGACGATGATGGTCTGTGCTGTGGAGCCGGTGGCGCGTATTCGATCCTCCAGTCGAAGATGGCCGCCGACATTCGGGAGCGGAAGTCGCAAGGAATACGGCGGCTGGAAGTCGATGGTGACGCAGTCGTCGTCACTGCAAACCCGGGATGTCACATCCACCTGGCGGCTGGCGGGCATCGCATGATCTCATCTGTCGAGGTCATCGCCGAATCACTCCGTTTGAAGTACTGAGACGAGAAAGATCGTGATGGGCAACTTTTCCGAAATCGAGAACATCCGCGAGCGTCTGCAGGAACTCATCGAAAGTCTCGATGACGTGACGTTCGCATTGTTGAGAAAGGCATCACGAGAGTCCGGCGCGCGCCCGAGCAGCGACAAGACCTTGGTTCAGGCTCGCAGGGCCCTCGAAAAAGCAAGCCGCCTTCTCGGGTCGCTCGGTGAAGAGACTGGTTCCTCAGACTCGTTTGACTGACAAAGTCGCCATCACGTCGTCGAAACTCGACTGAAAGGACCTGAGTCCCTCTTCTTCGAGGACTCGAGAGACCTCAGCGATGTCGACTCCGACATTCGACAGCTCCTCCCAGATACGACGGCTCTCTTCGACGTTTCGATCGATCGTGGACGCGATGGTTCCGTGCTGGCGGAAGGCTTCGATCGTCGACTCGGGCAACGTATTGACCGTATCGGGCCCGATGAGCTGATCGACATACAGAGTGTCGGGGTATGCGGGGTTCTTCGTGCTGGTTGAGGCCCAAAGGGGGCGTTGAAGCCGAGCGCCTCGACTTCTCAGGAAGGACCAGGCGTCCCCGGAGAAGACCTCGCGAAACATCGAATAGGCCAGACGGGCTTGGGCAACTGCGGCCTGACCTCGCAAGGCGAGTGCTGCTGAACTTCCGATCGACTCGAGTCGCTTGTCGATCTCAGTGTCGACACGACTGATGAAGAATGAAGCGACTCCGGCGATCGTGTCGATGGGGTAGCCCTGTTCGACACGATCAGCCAATCCATTGATGTATGCGAGCATGACGCACCTGTATCGGTCGAGGCTGAAGATCAAGGTGACGTTGACGTTCGCGCCAGACGCAACCATTCCTCGGATGGCCGGTAGCGAGTCCACAGTTGCCGGAATCTTGATCATCACGTTCGGACGATCGATACGTTTCCAGAGCTCCCAGGCAGCGTCGAAGGTGCCGTGAGAGTCGCGGGCGAGGTGAGGGTCGACTTCGACGCTCACGAAACCGTCAGAACCCATGGATTCTTCGTACAAGGGGCGAAAGAGATCCAGGGCATTCTGGATATCGGCGCATACCAATGCCCAGTAGATCTCCTCGGTGGAAGGAGATTCCGCCAGCAACGAGCGGATCTGGTCGTCGTAGGCATTCGAATCCTGGATGGCCTTCTGAAAAATCGTCGGATTCGAGGTCTGGCCGCGAATGCCCGAGGAGATCTGATGATGCAACCGGCCTGATGTGATGTCATCCCGACGAAGATTGTCGAGCCAAGCACTCTGACCCTGCGTGACGTGAAGGTCGATGAGTCGTTCGCGGGTCATCGTGTCACCGATTCCGCTCGGCGAGAAGTTCGCGGACGGTGTCGACGACTGCTGCGGCGACGATTCCGAGGTTCTCGAGAACGAGAGACCCGGGAGCGCTGGCACCGAATCTGTCGATCCCGATGCAACGGTCCGCGAAGCGTTCCCATCCAAACGTGCTCGCGGCCTCGATAGAAACTGTTGGGACGCTTCGAGGAAGGATCTCGGCGGCACCATTCGGGTCTTCGACCTTGAACCGCTCGAATCTGTCCCAAGACGGCAGCGAGACGACTTGCGCATCGATCGACATGTGAGCAAGCGTCTCAGCTGCGGTCAGTGCCACATGGACTTCGCTGCCGGTGGCAACGATGACAGCGTCAGGAGCGCCTTCGGATGAGCGAACAACCCCTGCTCCCCGCTGGACCGCTCGACCATCGGTGCAGACGGGAACGTTCTGTCTGCTGAGGACGAGTGCCGTGGGGCCAGAAGAT
>JBIIKC010000198.1:0-3543 GCA_044233375.1 Ilumatobacteraceae bacterium | reverse complement strand
GGAGTCGCTTCGATCTCCAGTGATCTCGACGTCGACGATGTCGGTGATCCGACCGGGGCGCGGGGACATGACAACGACCCGATTGGACAGATAGACCGCCTCAGGGATGGAGTGCGTCACGAACACGACTGTCGTGCCCGCCTTGCGGCAGATCGACAACAACTCGCTCTGCATGTGCTCGCGCGTCATTTCGTCGAGTGCGCCGAACGGCTCGTCCATGAGAAGCAGAGCAGGGTGAACTGCGAGAGCTCGAGCGATAGCGACCCGCTGTTGCATTCCTCCCGACAATTGCCAGGGGAAGTGATCGGCGAAGTCCGAAAGCTTCACGAGATCGAGCATCTCGAGCGCACGCTCCCGGCGCTTCGTGGAATTCCAGCCCTTCAACTCGAGGGGAAGTTCGATGTTCTTTGCGACTGAACGCCACTCGAACAAACCGGACTGCTGGAAAGCCATGCCGTAGTCCTGATCGAGGCGCGCCTGCTTCGAGGATTTTCCGTTGACGGTGATGGAGCCACCCGTCGGCTCGATGAGATTGGCAATCAGTCGAAGCAATGTCGACTTGCCACACCCCGAAGGCCCGATCAACGAGACGAATTCACCCGCTGCGATCGACAGGTCGATGTCGATGAGTGCGTCGACTTGATTGCCCTCCCCCTTGTTGAAGATCTTGCTGACTCCGGTCAACTCGACGGCGCTCATGTTGCTGCCTCCTTGGGACGATTTCTCATCATGTAGACGTCCGCCAAAGTCACGAATCCGGACATCGCAAGTCCGAGAACGGCTGCGCCGAACACTGCTGTGAACACCTTTGCGGGATCACCGGTTGCCTCACGTGCGTACTCGATGATGAGGCGACCGATCCCACCTTTGAGCCCTGTCGAAATCTCGGCTACGACGACTCCGATGACAGACGAAGAAGCCGCGAGTTTCAAAGCCGGAACGATGTACGGTACCGCTGAGGGGAAAAGTAGTTTGCGGAGCGTCTGCCACCACGATGCTGCATAGCTCTCCATCAGTTCGACTGCTGCTGCAGGAGCAGAACGAAGTCCTCTGAGAGATCCGACAGCGATTGGGAAGAATGCCAGGAACGCTCCGAGCACGGATGCTGACAGCCATCTCGGCCACTCCCAGCCGAAGATCTCGAGCTTGCCTCCCCAGGACACCACGAGCGGCGCAAGCGCGATGAGGGGAACGGTCTGCGAGACGACGAGATATGGAAGGACGCCGCGTTCGACGAATCTGAATCGTGCCATCAATACCGACAGACCGAGCCCGAGGACGGTTCCAATTGCGAAGCCGACAAGTGCGAGCCGGAACGAGAACCATGCCCCCGCGAGAACGACGGTCCAGATCTTGCGATCGGATGAGCGAATCTCCGGACGACCGTAACGGCTGAGCATGTCCCACACGTGGGGCATGGCCCTGTCGTTCGAGCGAGGCAGGATGCTCCAACCGAACACCTTGCCACCAGCCTCTGGACCAATGACTTTATAGACCTCCCAGAGAACCGTAACCAGCAGGAGCGAGACGACGAACATCAACGTCCGTGTCCATCGTCGATTGGCCGTACTCATTCGCTTCGACGGATTGTGCTGGTTCGTCATGTGGGATCGGTCGATTCGTCTCGTCAGCTCTTGGCCAACGTCTGTTCGGTGATTGCCGGAATGATCTTCTCCCCGTACGCCTGCAATGTTTCGTCTTTCGAGTCGTGCTGGAGGTACACGGAGAATTGATCCACGCCGAGAGACCGCAACTCCTCGATTCGTTCGACGTGTCGTTCGATCGGTCCGATGATGCAGAATCGATCCACGATTTCGTCAGGAACGAACGACGTGTGGGTGTTTCCTGCACGACCGTGTTCGTTGTAGTCGTAACCCTGACGTCCCTTGATGTAGTCGGTCAGGGCCTTCGGAACAGGACTGTTCTCGCCGTATCGCTCGACAATGTCGGCAACGTGATTGCCCACCATGCCTCCGAACCAGCGGCACTGCTCACGCCCATGCGCCAGACCCGCAGGAGTTCCATCGGTCACGTACGCAGGTGCGGCGACACAGATCGTCACGCTCTTCGGATCACGGCCCGCGCGCTCAGCTGCCTCACGCACCGCTTTGATCGTCCATTCGGCGATGCTGATGTCAGCGAGCTGCAAGATGAATCCATCACCAACTTCTCCTGTCAATGCGAGCGCCTTCGGGCCGTAAGCAGCAACCCAAACCTCGGTACGCGACTTACCCGCCCACGGCAGGCGGAGGGTCGAGTCCTTGTAATCGACACTGCGACCGTTCGCCAGTTCGCGAATCACATGGATGCTCTCACGCAAGGTAGCGAGCGTCGTCGGCTTGCCATTGGTGACCCGAACAGCAGAATCTCCACGACCGATGCCGATGACCGTTCGATTGCCGAACATCTCGTTCAATGTTGCGAACAGGCTTGCAGTCACAGTCCAGTCGCGAGTGGCCGGATTCGTCACCATGGGACCGACGATCACATTGCGCGTCTCAGCCAAGATCTGAGCGAAGATCGGAAAAGGTTCCTGCCACAAGATGTGGCTGTCGAAAGCCCAGACGTGCGAAAAGCCGTAGGTCTCGGCCTTCTTTGCCAAGTCCACAACACGCGAACTGGGCGGGGTTGTTTGAAGAACGACACCGATGTCCATATCAGGTCACAGACTCTCTTTCATTGAACGGTTTTCTCGACGGTGAAGATCGAATTTTCGACTCATCACCGGTTCTGGGGAAAGCCCAGATCGACTTTGCTGGTTCGCGGATCGGGCCAACGAGAAGTCACGACCTTGCTTCGGGTGTAGAACTGGATTCCGTCGGGTCCGTACATGTGCAGGTCTCCGAAGAGACTCGCCTTCCATCCGCCGAACGAGTAATAGGACACCGGCACAGGAATCGGCACGTTGATCCCGACCATGCCGACATTGACATCGAATTGGAACTGACGAGCGACTCCCCCGTCTCGCGTGAAGATCGCCGTTCCATTTCCGAACTCGTTGTTGTTGATGAGTTCGAGTCCCTGTTCGTAGGAGCCGACACGGACAACGGTCAGAACCGGGCCGAAGATCTCCTCGTCGTAACAGCGCATACCAGGGCGGGCATTGTCGATGAGGCTCGGTTTGAGGAAGAACCCGTCGGATGGAGCTCCATCGCGGCCGTCGACGACGACCGTCGCGCCCTCGCCAGCGGCATCGGCGATGTAGCCGGCCACTTTGTCACGATGTTCGCCGCTGATGAGCGGTCCCATCTCACTGCCGGGATCAGCTCCGGGACCGACGATGACGTTCGGAATACGGTCCTTGACCTTGGCCACGAGTTCATCCGCAATCGAATCCACAGCCAAGACGACCGAGATTGCCATACAACGTTCTCCGGCAGATCCGTACGCCGCGCCGACGAGTGCGTCGGCAGCCATGTCGAGATCGGCATCGGGAAGAACGAGCATGTGGTTCTTCGCGCCACCGAGCGCCTGGACGCGTTTTCCGTTCTTGGTTCCCGTCTCGTAGATGTACCGGGCGATCGGCGTCGATCCGACGAAACT
>JBIIKC010000196.1:0-3547 GCA_044233375.1 Ilumatobacteraceae bacterium | reverse complement strand
GATCTTGGGTCGGGTGATCAGCGTGTAGGTGTCGGCGATGGCAGTTTCGCGGTGCGCAGCCTGGGCTTGCAGACGTGCCGGATCGAGAACGACCTTCATGAACGCCTCTCGACTCGGGAACACGTTGAAGCGAATCTGGTCCCAGGTGCGACCATCACCCATGATCGTTCCCTCGACGTTCATCCACGTTGCGAGCCGCACTCCGTGGGTCAACGCGATGTTTGCGGCATGGTCGGTGTAGGTGGCCATCTCGAGACGACGTTCGTCGTCCTTGAACTTGAGGACGTGGATCACGACCACATACGGATCTTCCGCAGTTGGCGGGTGGGGAACCTCGTCCCATGTGGGTGCGCTCGCGGGAAGGCTCGGCACGGGCATCGGCAGACATCCGGCAACGATCGTCTGAGCCATGCCGGCTTCCTTGTGGGCGTGGAGCTCCTGGAAGTCGGGCCGCTGTTGCATCTCGATGAACGACCGACGCGTCGGATATTTCACGATGCCGACGCGATGCCACGCCGGTGTGTCGTTGAGGAACTGCGTGTCGACATCGGCGAAGAAGACCGGCTCGGCGCCGATCGCAGCGAGAGGTCCGAGTGGCGTGTAGCGATCGTCGGCTTCCCGCCCGCTGATGGCGCCCTCTCGACCATCCGCGTAGTCGGCGGTCTCGCGGTAGTGCATGAGGTTGACCATCCAGATGGGGCCATCTTCTTCCGGCGGAGTGCCGGCAAGTTTCATGCCGTACTCGTAATCGATCTGCCCGTAGCGAACGGATTGTCCAGCGACCTTTGCCATGTGCGTACCCCCTGAGAATGTGTCACACAGTCTGCCACGTTCGGGGCGGTGATTGCGATGACGAGCGGGTGCAGGATCCGATTCGTCAGCACACGACGAGCGGCAGAGGTTCCATCCCCAGGGCTGCTCGGAACGTGTTGTGGTAGTGGTGCAGGGGTCGTTCGTTGCGCCCGTAGATCACTTCGTTCAGTGCCCCGCTGTTCGCAGTGAACTGCTGACGTGCACCCATCACATAGTCCTCGTCACGGATGATCGAAGCGAACCTCTGCGCAAGCGTCTTTTCGTGGAGTGCTCGCGCCTCGTCTGCCTCTGAGATCTCGGCGACACCCTTGCGTAGGAAGAAGCTGATGCGGCTCGTGTGACGACCTGGATTCCCATGATGTGGGTAGATGCGGATGAAGAAGCATCCGTTGTCTGTGGGAAGCAGCTGGACGTTCGGGAACAGGTAGTAAGCGGGAAGTGTGGCAGTGGTGATGTCCCACTGCGCCTTCGGCAACATGCGCATTTCGTCGATCGACCGTCGACACAGAAGGAACCGGTGATTGCGACCGAAGGTTTCGTAACAGGAGACATTTCCGTGGAACCCGAGATTGATGGTGTTCTGGTGAAGTGCCGGGAAGTGATACGTCTCGCCGAACGTATCGTTTGCCAATTTCCAGTTGCATGCGACTTCGTAGGTGTCTCGGTCGGCAGCCACCAATTCGTCGAGCCTCCACGAAGCGAGCTCGTCAGCGAGCTCAGTCGTGAGGAGTCCTTCCACGTCGATGCTCCCACCCGGGTCCGGATGCACAAAGAGAATCCCGTGCTTTTCGAGTGCGGGCAGGCGGATCAGGCCATGACAGGACAAGTCGATGGCTCCGAAGTGGTCCTTTTTCGGGAGGCCGACGAGATCGCCACCGTTGTCGTAGGTCCAGTTGTGGAAGGCGCATGTGAAGCGACGCGCAGAGCCCCGCTCGTCGTCGAGTACGAGCGCTCCACGGTGACGACAGGCATTGACCATGGCAACGAACGTTCCGTCGTCCGTGCGACTCGCAATGACGGGGACGCCGAAATCGTTGGTGGTGAAGTAGGAGCCGGGCGCGGGTAAGTCTCCGGACAGTCCAATGATCTGGGGATGGTGGCGAAAGAAGGTCGTCCACTCTTTTTCGGCAAGGTCGGGGTCGGTGTAAGCAGACGTGGGATTGCGTCTGATTCCGCCCTCATCGATGTTTGTTCCCGAATCGAGACGGCCGAGCATTTCCTCGATCAAACGGACCTGTACGTCGTGTCGCATGGTTCGATTCCTTCGTCAGTTCGGTGGACGCAACGAACTTAGAGTAATCTCTAAAAATATGGCCCGTCAACAGCTGCCCCCTGTCGCAGTCCCCGGTCGACGTGACCTGAACAAGGGGCTCCGCCGCACAGCCATTCTCGACAGCACCTTGCTTCTGCTGCGGACAACACCGATCGAAAAAGTCTCGATCGAGGCGATCGCGGCCGAGGCGGGAGTCGCCCCTGCCACCGTCTACAACTTGATCGGCTCCCGCGAGCGCCTGCTTCTCGCCTGCGTCGACCGAGTGCTGGACTCTCTCAGAGAAGACCTGACTCGGGAACCTGCGAATGAGAATCCCGTGAAGGCGGCCTTGCGGATCGTCGAACGATCGTGTGATGCCTTCATCGTCGACGGAGACGCATTCAGGCAAATCGCCGGTGCAGTGAATGGAATTTCCCGTTCCGGCGAGACCATTTCTGTGGATCCTGCTCAATTGCAGGTGACCGCAATGCGAGCTGCACAGGAAGCTCAACTCCTGCACACGGATGCTGATCCCGTGGCCATGGGACGACAGGTCTTTCTCTCGTTCAACGGTGCGTTTTTCGCATGGGCCGCGCGTCAATTGACTGATGAGGGCTTTCGAGCCGCTGCCGTCCACGGCTTGTGGACCGTGCTGGTTGCAGGTGCTGCAGATGACCATCGAGATGAGTTCTCTGCACGGGCGAGAAAGGCGGCAACCCGTCTGGTGAGGGCTGGGTACGGATCGCCGAAAGAATGAAGTCCGGGTGTCGAACTGGGTTCTGTGACCGTCCGAATCGTGACGCGGGCCCTTGGTATCGGGACCCGCGGGCCGGTTTCACTCCCGATGCCACTCTGCCGCTCCACACATATATATGAATGAGAGCGAGCCCGTTTGCCGCCTACCTCGTCAGCCGCTCATTCATCTCGGTGACGAAACTTGCGCCAATGCCAACCCCGATTGTTGAGAGGGCGCTACCGGCCATCACTGCGGTGAGCCCGGTGAGGTATTCCCGTGTTGTTGCGAAGTCGTCGGCCATCATGCGGTCACCGACTCCAAAGATGATCAGTCCGGCTGCGACCAGCAGCCACCACCAGATGAGTTCGGGTTTAACAGGGGTGGAAGTCCATGATTCCGCCACCGTGGTTTTCGACCGTGGCGTGAAGGCGATCCGCTGGTTCTCAGCAATCACCTGTGGTGTGGCAAAGAGGTTCACGAACGGGATGAACCACACGCCGATACTCCAACCGCGTGTGTATTGCCGACTCTGGCCTTCGGGGAGGAGACTTGTCGTCGTTGTATGTACATTGGCTAGCCAAACGACGAGCAAGACAAATCCGCCGAGCCACACAAGTCGGTTGACATTGATGATGGCGAAGTAAGCATTCTCGAGTGGTAGGGCTTGGTCGAGTCGTCGATCTCCTCTGCGCCACTCGTTGAATGCACTCCAATAGAGAAACGCGGTCATCGCTTGGACTCCTTGC
>JBIIKC010000197.1:0-3547 GCA_044233375.1 Ilumatobacteraceae bacterium | reverse complement strand
TGAGACCGCCGTGTTCGGCGATCGACCGCAGACGGTTGATGACGCGCCACACGGTGAGGTAGGGAGCGAGCCAGAACAGCGGGTACACCCACCAGACACCAGCAAGGACGGAAGCTGCCATCATCACCAACTGGACGAAGAGAATCTTGATCAGTGTGCGGCGCACGACCGGTACCGGACTGCGCATACCAGCGAGTTGATTGCGCAGGAGGCGAAAGCCAGTTCTTCCTGTGGCATCTCGAACCAATTTGCGGCGGAAACTCGCTGCGCTGATCGGATAGTTCGCATAGAGCGGAATGTCGGGTTCGTTCGGTCCGAACTCTTCGCGATGATGGGCCATGTGGACCCTTCGATACGCATCGGTGTTGGTGAAAGATGGGTATCCGATCAGCCAACGGCCCACGAAATCGTTGATCGACTTCTTGGAGAACAGCAGTCGGTGGGCTGCTTCGTGCATCAATGAAGCGAACTGGGCATGAGCACGGCCCATGAGCACGAAGACCGGAGCCCAAACGATCGGACCGAGGCGCACCGCAACGTAGAGGAGACCGATCGTCTGCACGTACGTCGACGCCACGGAGATGGCATTGCGAACAGATGGGATGCGACGGAGCCGATCTCGCGTTGCGGGCTGGGGGCGTCCGTCTGCATGGACGTCCGTGGTCTCACGGCCGGGCATGAGCACATCGGGTGTAGGAACCATCCCCCCGAGTGACGACGAGCCCACAAGCGTCATGCGAAAAGTCTAAGCATCTGCGCTCGTGCCGTTCAGGTCGATCGATCTGGGAGCGAAGTGTCCTGGTGATCTCGGAGATCCTCTTTCCAAGTACGAAAGCGAGTGTGTACCTCTCCACTCGGTCCAGTGCCCATGCCGCCGCCATCGGCGGAGAGATCGAAGGTGAACTGCACCGAGAGGTCCTCTCGATGTGCTGCCCAGTACCGGGCTTCGGCCTCTGTGGCGGGACCGGCTCGCCACAGCAACCACTCGCCGATACGGCGCTTGTAGTGCGCCTGCGGAGAGTTGGGTAAGTCATCGCCGAGGCGGAGCAACTCGACAGGTGCCTCGATCCAGGCGCGGGCCACGATGTTCCGGTCGCGCACCGGGGTCGGAGGAAGCTCATCGGTGTGGACGGGCGTGTCGTCCTCGGGACGCTCGTCGTAGCGCAAAGCGCGCGATGAGTCGCTCACCACCCGCGGTCGACCCATTCTTGGAGATGCGGACGCTCGTTGCCGATCGTGGTGTCGAGACCGTGACCGGGCAGCACGATCGTGTCCGAGGGAAAGACGAAGAGCAGGTTGTCGATCGAATCGATGATGGTGCCGAAATCTCCACCGGGGAACTTCGTGGCACCGGGACCGCCCGGAAACAGGGTGTCCCCGGTGAACAGGAGCGGCGTGCCCTCGACGTGGAACGAGATCGATCCGGGAGTGTGTCCAGGATTGTGAACAGACCGCAAACGAAGCCGACCGATCTCGATGACCTGGTCGTGGTCCAGGAAGGCGTCGTAGCCGATGTCTCCGAGCATCGGTGCATCGAGTTCTGTGACGGCAACGTGATATCCCGCTTCTCGGAGTGCGGGGATCGCCTGAATGTGATCGTGGTGCCCGTGTGTCTCGAGCACTCTGCGCACTCCGAAAGCTCGGCACAGTTCGAGCAGCTTTTCGTGTTCGTTCGCCGCGTCGATGAGAACTGCGTCGCCGGTCTCGCGACAGCGAACGATGAAGACGTTGTTTTCGAAGGGTCCGACGACGATCTTGTGCACTTCGACTCGTGAGTCGCTCCAGTGGAGAGCCACGCCTGAGTTGTTGCCATTGCTTTGTGTGCTCATGATGACGTCAGTCTCGCACTTCGAATCGACTCGTCACGACGAGATCACATCGAATCCGAGCGAGAGAGCGACAGGGATCTGGGCCGGGTCGAACGTCATGAATCGGATCGGTCGCACGAGCCTCTCCGCTGCAGCGAGGTGAATGGCGTTTCCGACACGGATCGGCTGGTCGCGAGCGATCGCAGCTGCCCGACCGAGACACGCTTGGTCGACGGGAACGATTGCCAGTCGGTCCCAGAGCAGTCGAATTGCGTCCTCGATGTCGTCTTGAAGCACGGCTTCATCGGTGAGTCGCGGGACGAGAGCGAGGGCTTCGGCGAGTGCAAGGTTGCTCGCGCACCAGTGTTCGTCCTGGTCGAGGTTCGAGTGCACGATGGATCGGTTCGGTCCCTCGATGACGCATGCGATGACTGCGGACGTGTCGAAAAAGAGAGTCATCGAATGTCGTGGAGAAGCTTGTCGATACGGCTTCCCTGCCACACGGGAATGGGGTCGGGCGGTCGGTAGGTGCCGGTTCGACGCGGTGCGACGACGTGTCCGCCCGCGATCAGGTCATCCATTCGCTGTCGTCCGATGGGGGTGTGCAAGGGACCGAGCTGGGCCACGGATCGTCCGGCCACGCTGATGATGACGTGCTCTCCGGAGCCTGCACGGCGCACCAGCGCTGCCATGTCGGCGCGAAGGTCTCGGATGCCGATGACCGCTGCGGCGGACGGAGCTTCGACCGCTTGATCGATAGCCGTTCGTGCAGGCGTCGAGTTCTTTGCCATGCGGTGAGGCTAACCAAAGAGCCCAGATTTGTGTACATCTGTGTACACACTCCGATTTTCGAACGAACTCGGGTTCGGTTCAGAATCGACTCATGAACTTTGCATTTTCAGAAGAACAAGAAGAACTCCGCAAGACCGTTCGGGCCTTCCTCGACGCAAAGAGCCCGGAGACGGCAGTCCGTGAGCAGATGGAGACCGAGGCCGGCTTCGACAAAGCGGTGTGGTCCCAGATGGGCGAGCAGATGGGTCTGCAGGGTCTGCACATCCCCGAGGAGTACGGCGGTTCTGGTTACGGCTACGTCGAACTCGGTGTCGTCCTCGAAGAAATGGGACGTTCGCTTCTGTGCGCTCCGTACTTCGCAACGGTTGTTCTCGCGGCGAACACTCTGATCCACAGCGGTGATGAGGCGGCGAAGAAGAAGTATCTCCCCGGGATCGCGTCGGGTGAGACTGTTGCGACATTGGCGTTCACGGAGCCTTCGGGCAAGTGGGACGAGAGCGGCATCACGATGCAGGCATCAGGTTCTGGATCGTCGTTCACACTGAACGGCACCAAGATGTTCGTGCTCGACGGACACAGCGCCGATCTGATCATCGTTGCCGCCAAGACCGGCAAGGGCACGAGCCTGTTCGCAGTCGACGGCAAAGCAGCAGGTCTCACGCGCACGGCTCTGTCGACGATGGATCAGACTCGTAAGCAGGCCAAGCTCGAATTCAAGGACACGCCGGCTGAACTGATCGGCGCCGAGGGTTCCGGTTGGAAGACTCTGTCGACCGTGCTCGACCTGGCTGCCGTCGGCCTTGCCGCCGAGCAGGTTGGCGGAGCTCAGAAGGTTCTCGAGATGGCTGTCGAATATGCCAAGGTGCGCGTGCAGTTCGGCCGTCCCATTGGTTCGTTCCAGGCCATCAAGCACAAGTGCGCCGACATGCTGCTCGAGGTCGAGTCAG
>JBIIKC010000069.1:0-6418 GCA_044233375.1 Ilumatobacteraceae bacterium | reverse complement strand
ATGCAAATCCGGTTCCGATGAGCGCAAGTGACACAGACGTCTGTTGCGAACAATGCAGGGCCTCTCCGTGAAGCCAAGCCCCGTAACCACGCGCTGCTACGAAAAGTTCGCGAGCCTCCGGCGCGTACACAGCTGCAGCGACAGCCCCTTCGGCATCGACGGCGGCGATCGAGACGGCGTATCCAGAGAGCCCGAAGGCGAAATTCGTCGTTCCATCGATCGGGTCCACGACCCAGTCGATGCCCGTGTTGCCCTGGATCGTTTCTCCCTCTTCTCCCACAATCCCGTCATTGGGACGCCATTGTGAAAGGCGGCTTCGAATCATTGCTTCGGCACGGGTGTCCCATTCCGTGACGAGATCGGTGGGAGAAGACTTTGTGACGACATGACCGACACCGTCGCGCCGACCGTTGGAAATCAGATCGCCGACTTCGCGCGCAATGCGCGCAGCAAGGTTCATTGATCGAATCGGATCGGTCATCGACAACGGAGGACCCTCAACTCCCGCGAGTCGATGTGCGGTCGGCGCCAGTCGCGCTTTGCAGCTCGACATCTCTCCATTCGCCGAGTGCTCGCAACACCAGAACAGCAACGATGGCTGTGCCACCTGCGGCAATGACCGAGCCTGCGAGGAGACCGAACCCGAGTGGAATCGAACTCTCTCCCGAGTACTGGATGTCGACGAGTGCGTAACCGATCAGTCCACCTGCCAAGCCTCCGAGGAGAATGCTGGCAAAGGCCAAGGCGCGAGCGAGGGGAGAAGGAAGTGCCGACAACGGGCGAGGATCGACCATGGGTCCATCGTACGCACCGACCTCCTAGGCTCGGCGTGTGAACGAAACCGTTCCAGCGCCGGAGTCAGGCCTCCTCGAGGGACGGGGTGTCATTGTCGTCATCCCGACCTACAACGAGGTCGACAATGTGATCGAGGTGGTCAGCAAGGCTCTGAACGAGCTCCCGGAGTCGAGCGTGGTCGTGGTCGACGACAACAGTCCTGACGGCACGGCACGTGCCATCGAAGATTTTGCTCGATCCAACGCCGATGGTGCCCGTGTGAGAGTGCTCCACCGTGAACGAAAAGAGGGCCTTGGAGCCGCCTATCGGGCAGGGTTTGCAGATGCCGTGAGTCATGGGGCGAAGATCTGTGTGCAGATGGACGCCGATATGTCCCACGACCCGAAGTATCTGCGTGAGATCGTTGCGTCGGTGGCTCTCGGCGCAGATGTCTCGATTGGCAGTCGCTACATTCCTGGGGGGTGTATCGAGGACTGGCCGCCCCTGCGAAGGTTCTTGTCCCGGTGGGGAAACCGCTTCGCTGCGGGAATGCTTGGTTTGGCGGTGAACGATGCAACGAGTGGCTACCGCGCGTATTCGCGCGATGTTCTCGGCCGAATGAATTTTTCCGGTGTGATAGCCGATGGGTACGGATTCCAGGTCGAAATGACTCATCGGGCGGTGAGGGTTGGTGCTCGTATCGTGGAGATTCCGATTCGATTCACGGACCGCACGCGTGGAGAGTCGAAATTGACTCATCACATCATCGGTGAAGCATTCGGGCTCGTCATCGGTTTGTGGTTTCGCGAGCGACTCTTGAAACGTGGATATCGCCGCTGAAGCGAGTGACGGGTACATGAGCGACGCGAGACATCGACTCCGAGGCGTCGATCCGGAACGCACGATTCTGCATGTCGACATGGATGCCTTCTATGTGTCCGTCGAGATTCGACGTCACCCCGAATTACGCGGTCAGCCAGTCGTCGTCGGTGGGTCGGGTTCCCGGGGGGTCGTTGCGGCAGCCAACTATGAGGCAAGACGATTCGGTGTGTTCTCAGCGATGCCGTCATCGCGAGCTCGACGGTTGTGTCCGCATGCGGTCTTTCTGCCGGGAGACCATGCCCACTACATGGATGTGAGCAAACAAGTCATGGCGATCTTCGAGGATTTCACTCCTGTGATCGAGCCGATTGCTCTCGACGAGGCATTTCTCGACGTCTCGGGGGCCGTGCACTTGTTCGGCAATGGACCGACCATCGGCCGACGAATTCGCGAGCGGGTCGACCGGGAACTCGACCTCCCGTGTTCTGTTGGCGTCGCCTCGACGAAATTCGTCGCCAAGTTGGCCTCGAAGAAGGCAAAGCCCTCGATCGGCGGAGACGCAGTGCGAGCGGGAGTCGGCGTCTTCGAGGTTTCAACCGGACGCGAACTCGAGTTTCTGTGGCCGTTACCTGTTTCCGACCTGTGGGGTGTCGGTCCTGCAACGCTTCAGAAGTTGGAGCGCATTGGTGTGAGAAGAGTCTCGGATCTGGCCGCTCTCGAAACGGAGGTGCTCGAAAAGCTTCTCGGACAAGCCAACGGTAGGCATCTGCACGACCTCGCATGGGGCCGTGACCTCCGAGCAGTCATTCCCGAGAGAGACGCGAAATCGATCGGCCGAGAGGAAACCTTTGCCCATGACCTGCACGACGCCGTGGAGATTCACACGGAACTTGTTCGGCTTTGTGACGACGTCGCATCTCGGGTCAGGGCTTCGGATGGCGCCGCACGCACGGTGACGCTCAAGGTGAGGTACTCCACGTTCGAAACAGTGACTCGTTCCGTCACCCCAGGGTCTCCGTTGTCGACAGGACCAAGCATGGTGCATGTGCTCGAACCGATCGTGGAGGGACTCGTGAGACGTGGTGGAGTGCGCCTCCTCGGCGTGAGCGCAAGTGGTCTGTGTGAGCCGATCGAACAGTTGTCGCTACTCGACGAGGTCGGGACTGGTGAATCCGTGACCGCTTCGGATCAGAACCGAGCGTGGAGTCCTGCGAGTCGGGCAGTGGACGAGATCCGACAGCGATTCGGTCGTTCGGCGATCGCCCCTGGCAGCATCATCGGTCGAGGTCCGCGATCGTCGCCGTGGGGTCCGCAGGACGAATCGAAGTCCGCTGATGAAGATGACCTTCGGACATGAGGATCCAGACGTGAAGAACTTCGTGCCCTTCGGTCAGCCTCCAGCAGTAACCCTCCCTGCGTTGCCATTCCCTTTCAACTCTGGGAGACTGTGCATGCCGGAGTTCGAGCTTTCGTACTGTCCAACTGGCCGGCTGAAGTGAGGAGGTGGATCGATGGCCCTTTCCGATGACGAACAGCGCATTTTGCGTCAGATCGAACAGGAACTTCAGAACGATTCGAAGTTCGCTCAGGCGGTGTCACCGTCAGGCCTCTACACACATTCCGTTCGAACGGTTCGATGGGCAATCGTCGGTCTCATTGCGAGTCTTGCCGTCCTCATCATTCTGCTGCAGGTACATTTCATTGCAGCGTTCGCAGTTTTTATCGCCATGGTCGCCCTGTTGGCGATCATCGAGCGCAACGCGCGTGCCATGGGCAAAGCGGGAATTCAGGATGTTGCGGGAGCCATTCGCAAGGCACGAATGTCGGCAGGTCGTCGCTTTCCCTGAACGCCCTCATTGCGATTTCGATCCACCCTCCAGTTTCCACATTGCGACCGGATCGATTCGCCCCCGCAATCTGAGAAGTGGAGTCAGGAGCCGTCGTCTTTGGGCGAGATAGGCCTCTCCACGTTCGATCAGATCGGTTGCGGCATCGGAAGAGATCTGGAGTTGGTCGAAGAGCATCTTCGTCGTGATATCGGCGAGTTCGAAGATGAACGGGTCGTCGTCGTACAAGCGTGAGGTCGCCATTGCGGCAACTTCCTTCGGGGAAAGTGATCGGGGTATCGCCCCTCGTTCGAATTCGTAGAGAGCAACGCATCGACGCCATAGAACGAGGATGGGTATTTCCTGTCGCCGTCCGATGAGCCATCGAATCAGATGCGGAAGCCCGACGACCCACAATGCCGAGAGTGCGATCCAGATCGTGATCACGACGAATGGCCAAACGTTCGACGACTCACTCTCGGTACCAGCCGATGATTCATCGCCTACGGGAGGAGCCATCGATGGCGCCGGCGAGGTATCGCTTGTGGGGGGAGCCGTCGACGTCGTCGTGGTTGTGGGGCTCGTCGTCGGAGCCGCAGAACTGTCGGCTTGCTCCTCGGGAACGTTCGTGTATGTCGAGTTCGGTGCACCACGACCAGGAGTCGGTTCGAAGAGCACCCAGCCGAGACCATCGAACCACACCTCCGGCCACGCATGTGCGTGTATCGATCGCACCGAGAACTCTGTCGCCCCGGACTCATCGGCGCTTCGATCCCCGGGAGTGAACCCGATGGCAACCCGTGCGGGAAGGCCGAGTACCCGCGCAAAGAGCGCAAACGTCGATGAGAACTGTTCGCAGTAACCCGTTCTGCGTTCGAGGAATTCGATCGTTGCTTCAGGGCTGCTCAGAGCGGGGACATCGAGAGAATAGGTGAACTGAGTTCGAAAGAAGTCCTGAAGGGTGAGAGCTTGTCGATAGGGAGAGAGTCCTTCAGGAACGATCGTCGGGACAATCGTTCGGAGTTGTTCGATCTCGTCGTTGTCGGGAAGGGTGACGTATGAGTCGCCCGGGAAATCTCGAGATGTCGCAGCTTCGAGTCTCTCTGGACTCGGTGAGAGCATGGTCGAGACCATTTCATAGGTGTCGCCCGGTCGTAGACCACTGCCCCCCATGATCAGACTTCCTGATTCAGGTTCGAAGAAGAGGCTTTGCGACGAAGCCCGAAGTCGCGTCGGAGTTGCGGCAACAGGAATCAAACTTCCGGTGAGCGACTGCACTTGGAACCTTTGGGAGTTGTCGAGTGAATCGACTCCCGAATCGCCGACACCGATCGGAGGACTGAGGGCTCCGGCCGCAGAGTCGAGCAGATCCTGACGGATGCTCCAGGTCGAGCCGTCGAAATCGGGAAGAGCGCTGATCCGCCAGTAGGAGGATCGGTCCGCAAGCACGGTGAAAAGCACATCGTTCGAAGGTTTGGTCAATTGACGCCGAAGGTCCACGAGTGGTTGCAGTTCTCGTGCTTCACCCTGCGCTTGCTGTGTGAGCCATGCTTCCTGGCCGGCGCCCGGCAACAACGGGCCAATGGAAGCCGCAGCAATCCCGACCACTGCGGCAAAGACCAGGGCGCCGATCGCAGTGCGAACCGATGCCATGACGGGAACCGATGTCGTTCGAGTCGTGCCATCGTCTGCTCGTCGAGTGCGAATTCGTCTGAGAAAGATTGTGGCGAGAATTGTCGTGATCAGCCAAGCAGCCGAGATTGCCACGCGGTGTTGCCCTGTGCCGACCGTTGCGACGATGAACAGAGTCGCAGCAGCAGGCACGAAGACCTCTGCTCGACCTCCGTAACGGGAAGCGAACGAATCGGTCACGACAGCCATGAACGCAATCACGCAGAGCGACATCGTTCCGAAACCACCAGCAAATTCGACGGGAGTGACCACATCGCCGATGAGTTTCCAGGCCCCTTGTAGATCCGTCCACATTGCATTCCAGCTCGCTGACAGCGGGAGACCGAACCGCAGAGTTTCACCGAATCGAACCCATCCGACGGCGAGGAGAATCGAGACGGGTGCGATCGAGAAGGTGACGATGGCAGGAAGAAAAAGAGAACGTGCAAGTACTCCGCAGGCGTGCACGATGAAGGCGACTGCAATCAGATGCCAGAAGAAGTTCCAGGTTCCGAAGACTTGGATGAACGTTGCTGCCGTGATCCCGGATACAGAGAAAGTTGGAAGCGCGAACAGTGCCTCAGTGCGCAGGCGGGCGACGAAGGGTGGAACGGACACGCTGTCGGCCGTCATGAAACTTGAATCCTTCGGCTGAGCCGAGCCCACGCTTTGGTGAACGACGCGAAGTCGTCGACCCGAATGCCGAACCAGCTTTGTGGCAACAGATCGGGTAGATCCCCGTCGCAGCACACCACGATTGCGATTGGGGAGCCATGCATCATTCGATGGGTTTGCTCGAGCCATCCGTAATCGCGCTGGCCGCAGATGATGACAGGAATCGAGACCGAGGTCCGGGTTCCAGGACTTCGCGGAAGAGTTTCTCTGTCCGATGTCGACAGGAGCGCCAAGGACCGCATGGCGTCGCCACGCGTCGCTTGGTCGATGGTTGCATCGAACGCGGAAGAGTCCGCAGGAAGTCCGAAGGACAGTCGAACGGAGAGCTCCGCCTCGTCGTCCAAGGGTGTCGAACCAACGAATGAGGCAGCAACTCGGACAGCGTTTTCGAAGCCCTCTTCGGAGTACGAGGATGATGCATCATCGATGAAGACATCCAAGAGAATTCCGGATCGTGACTCGAATTCGTTGATGACGAGCGAATCACGGCGAGCCGAGGCTCGCCAATTGATGAGACGGGCATCGTCTCCGGGGGCGTGATCGCGCAATGAACGAAACTCGAGTTCTGCTGCAAGATTCCGGGTCAGTGACTCGATTTCGCGAATCAACTCTCCTTCGCACACTCGTGGTAGAGGAAGAGCAATTGTGCT
>JBIIKC010000047.1:0-7563 GCA_044233375.1 Ilumatobacteraceae bacterium | reverse complement strand
AGACGACTACTTCGTCGCTCGCTCCGATCGTGCGCGTTCTGAGCGCAAGCCCCAATGGGTCGCCACTTGTCGCTGTCGCCGGTCCGAGAGTGACGACGCCACGCCGCTCGGCTCGTATTCGATAGCGGCTGATGATCTTCTGTCGGCGGCGGAGTGGGGGAACCGAAATATCGACGCGTCCAACCGTCGTTGATCTCGAATCGGTGATGAAGTCGGTGAATTCGAACCCTGGTGAAGTGCGAGCGGCTTGCAGGGTCAACTCGACTCCGATGTCGTGCCCGACTCGAGGCTCGTGTGAGGAAAGTCGACGCTCGACTTCGATCAGGACGACGCGCGCACGGGTGATCACGACTGCGAGAATCGACGCAACGACGAGTCCGGCTCCGATCACGTACATTTCGAGGAGGCCGAACACTCTTCCGATACCGACGATGAAGCTCCCGAGTAGAGCGAGTGCAACAGCCGAGCCGGCACGCATATCAGCGACCAGACGGCACTGACACCGACTCGAGCACCTCGGAAACCGCATCGGCACGAGTCATGCCTTGTGCAGCAATGTCGTGCCGGAGATTGATGCGATGTGCGAAGACCGGAAGCGCCAATTCCTTGATGTCGTCCGGAATGACGTAATCACGCCCACGCGAAGCGGCGAGAGTTCGTGCAGCTCTTGCCATCTGAACGGTTGCGCGTGGAGAGAGACCGAGTGAGATCGCTGGGTGCCTTCTCGTTGCGTCGGCGATGTCGACGAGATAGTTCCTGATCGAATCGACCATTCGTACCTGGGTTGCGGCTTTGATCATGACTGCGACGTCGGCGACCTCGACGACGGGAGCGATGTCAGTGCTGTGAGCCGTGAAACTTGGATCGAGAATGTCGAGCTCGGCTTCACGATCCGGGTAGCCGATCGCCATGCGAATCAGGAAACGATCGAGTTGGCTCTCAGGAAGGCGATGAGTTCCGTCGTGATCCATGGGGTTCTGGGTTGCGATCACGAGAAACGGGCTGGGGAGAGGACGTGCTTCGCCGTCCACAGACACCTGGCGTTCTTCCATCGCCTCCAGAAGTGCCGATTGAGTCTTCGGGGAGGCACGATTGATTTCGTCGGCGAGGACGATGTTTGCAAAGAGCGGACCGGGGTGGAACTCGAAGGTCTCTTTCGTTCGACTCCAGACGGTAACCCCTATCAGGTCCGACGGTAGAAGGTCCGGGGTGAACTGAACGCGTTTCCATGAGCAGTTGATGGAAGCAGCCAGTGCCTTGGCAAGGCTCGTCTTACCGACACCAGGGATGTCTTCGATCAGAATGTGACCATCGGAGAGCATGGCAACGAGAGCCAGTTCGACTGCGCTTCGCTTCCCGCGCAACGCAATTTCTACATTGTCAGCTATCGATCCGAACAGACCCGAAAATGTGCGAGCGGTGCGGGTCGCAGTCGGTTGAGCCGAAGAGGACACGTGGGTCACGCTAGACGGAAAACGTGCTTGTGCGATTGTCGCGTCCTGAATGGTCCCGACTCCCGTACAGTGCTCCTGAGATCACAGATGAATCCAAGAGAAATCGCACTGCATCACAGACGCACCTCACCGAACGCGAACATATGACCCAAGACACTGATGTGACTCGAAACACAGGAACTCTGGCTCTGCACATCGGCGGTAGCAAGTTCTCTGCTGGTGTGGTTGCAGCCGACGGCACCCTCTTGTTGCGTGACCGTATTCCGACACCAGGTCGTGATCCATGGACAGTGGTATCCGGTCTCGTCAAGCGAATCTGTGCTGCTGCAGACGACATCGCCATCGATGGTTGCGGGGTGTCGATCAGCGGCCCAGTGAATGTTCGAAAAGGGACCGTGGCACCACTCAACATTTCGACGTGGAAAGACTTCCCTTTGGCGGAATCGGTTGGCGAATTGACCGGTACTCGAACGATCATCGACAACGAAGCCAAAGCTCTCGCTCGAGGCGAAGCCTGGGTGGGTGCCGCCGTTGGCGAGGCAGACTTTCTTGCGGTGTACATCGGTTCGAGCGTGTCGGCGGGATTGGTGTCTGGAGGACGAGTTCTCGACGGAAACTTCGGCAATGCAGGTTTTCTCGGACACATGATCGTGGATCCAAAAGGCCGCGAGTGTCGATGTTCCGGTCGGGGTTGTCTCGAAGCGCACGTTTCTGCTCGGGCCATCGAATCCGAGACCGGACATCCGCCGGCCTATGCGTCTCAGGCTCTGATCGAACGCAACGCTGTGATGGTGGGACGGGTCATCGCATCGACATTGGCAGTGCTCGATGTGCCCAAGGTGCTCATCGGTGGCAGCGTGGCTGGAGCATGGGGCGAGCCCTTCATGAATGCAGTGGAGGCTGAGATACGTGCTCGTGCGCGACTCGACTTCACTCGGGAAGTCGAGGTCGTCGGGGCTGCACTTGGAAGTTACGGGGTCCTCGTCGGAGCCGCAGCGCTCGTTCGTCATCGACTCGAGGGAGAGTCGTGAGTGGCCTCGGCAACCCGATGCTCACAATCGGATCGGTTCTCGTTCGACCGAGACTGTGGGGGACTGCCATTGGAGTCCTGTGGTCGCACCTCGTCGGTGGTGGAGGATCACTCTGCTCTCGTCGACCCCATTTCGCCAAGGATTACATGGCATTTCGTACCGAGACTCAGTACGGGTCCTCGAGACCTGTGACCACAGTGGACTCAGCAGATGTGCTGGAATACTTGGCGTGGGTGAAGGACTGGAAGGCCAGACGATGAAGGTCGAATCTCGAGCGACATTTCGTCGTGCGCTGTTCAGGTGAAGTGACATGCGCAGCGCTCTGGTTCTGAATGCGTCATTCGAGCCCCTGAGCGTCGTACCGAGCCGTCGTGCTGTCTGTCTCGTGCTCGACGAGAAGGCTGAGGTCGTCGAACATGACGGAACTCTGTTGAGGTCGGAATCGCTCAGCTTGCCGAATCCTCTCGTGATCAGACTTCTCTACATGGTCAAAGTTCCGTATCATCGCCGAACTGCGCTGTCGCGCCGGGCTGTCTTCGCCCGAGATGATCATCGCTGCCAATACTGTGGGGGAGTCGCGGACTCGATCGATCACATCGTGCCGAAATCGCGCGGTGGGCTTCATGTGTGGGAAAACGTGGCTGCCGCGTGTCGGCGCTGCAACCTCGACAAGCGAGATCGAACTCCCGACGAAGCAGGGATGAAACTTGCGAAGAGTCCCCATACGCCTCGAGAAATGGCGTGGGTGACCGTTGCAGTCGGCAGTGTGCCCGAGGCTTGGAGACCATACCTGGCTCAGGCATCCTGATGGAGAAAGTTCGTGTCGAGGAGTCCTCTGGTCGCGCCGGGGACTTTCATTCTCGTGACCTTCCAGGCGATCGAATCGCGCATCTGTGGTGGTTCGAAGCAGGTGTCGAAGCAGTCGTTCTCGGTTCGACACAGAGTGATGCGGTGATCGATGTGGAGAAGTGTCGACGATCTGGCGTCGACATCGTTCGACGCAGAAGCGGTGGAGGAGTGGTCCACCTGACGCCATCTGGGATCGCATGGCTCGATGTCGTACTTCCCATCGAAAACCCATTGTGGGATCGTGATGTCACGACTTCGTCGTTCTGGGTGGGCGAAGTATGGATCGAGGCTCTCGCTTCACTCGGTATCGAAGGGCTTCATCAGCACAGGGGGAGCCTCGAGCGCTCCGAAATCTCGGATCTGATCTGTTTTGCCGGAAAAGGTCCGGGAGAGGTGTTCCTCGCAAATGGATCAAAAGTTGTCGGAATCAGCCAACGCCGAACCCGTACGCATGCCCGATTTCAATGCGCAGTCTCTCTCGAATGGGATCCGGCACGGTTGCTCGAACTGTTGAACGAGCCCAAACCGGATGTTGCCGAGGTGGCGAATGCAGGAAGTTCGATTTCGATCGACCGACGAGAACTGATCGAGCGGACCACCGAATCGATGATCGAACGCTTGACCGATCGACGACTTTGACGGTCCGAACTCTCCGTCCAACGAGCCCTTCCCGAGCGGTGATCGCGCCCACTCGTGACCGTGTTCAACCGTGACGGTCGTCCAGCCCGAAGAGTTGGAAGCAGCCGGGATGGTCCGTCGAACTCAGGCAGGGGCGATTTCGGGAGGGGTTGTGATCGAGCAACGATCGATCGCCTTGACGAGTGGGAAGGGATTCACAGCCGCACCTCCACCTGGGTGGTACTCGAAGTGAAGATGTGGGGTCGAACTGTTGCCGGTGTTGCCGACGAAGCCGATCACTTCACCGGCCCGAACCACGGTTCCCACCTTGACGTTTTCAGCAAACGTCGACAGGTGCGCGTAATGGAAATAGGTTCCGTTGGGTGCCGTCAGTCGCAGAGCATTGCCGCCGAGTGAACCTGGCTGGTCGAAGAACTGTCGAGTGATGGTTCCATTGGTGACAGCGTAGATAGGTGTTCCGGACTTGGCGATGATGTCGACACCTTCGTGACGACGACCACCCGATCGCGGCGCCTGCCACGTGTCGGTGAAATAGCAAGGCCCGAGTACGGGGAAGACACTGATGACGGGGGGAGCAGGAGCTGCTGGCTCAGGTGTCGGGCTAGGTGCGGGAGCCGCAGGAGGAACTGCCGACGGGGGTGTCGCACCAGGTACAAAGCCGAGGAAGAGTGCCGTCCGAAGATCCAAGACTCCCGTGACTGGCAGACCTTGAGCCTGTTGAAAACTGGAAATGGCCGACTGGGTCACGGGCCCGAAAACTCCGTCTGCACCCCCACGTACGGGGATCCCAACGTTGATCAGCAATTGCTGGACACTTGCGACCTCGTTGCCTCGACTGCCAATGCGCGGAAATGCGGGTGCGGCAATGAGACCGAGAAGTTGGGCGGTCACCGTGTCGACTGTCCCCGAGGGAGTCAGGCGCATGTTGGTCTGATAGGCCGCAACGGCGCGTGCAGTCGCCGGACCGTAGTTGCCATCCGCTCCGCCGGCAACGCCGACGCCGGCGGCGATGAGCGAATTCTGGAGCGCGCGAACGGAGTCACCCGAGTGCCCAGTCGCCATGACGACCTGTGCCGACACGGAGATCGATGATCCGGGAGTAGCAGCGGGCGGAACAGCTGGAGCCGGGGCAGCAGGAGAAGCCGGAGCTGTGGGCGCCGTGGGCTGTGGAGTGGCTGGGGCGCCGGGAACGATCCCGAGTGCAATCGCTGTGGTCAAGTCGACGACGCCGGATGCCGCCAATGAACGGCTCGATTGAAACGCGGTGACAGCTGCAGCAGTTGCTGGCCCGAAAATCCCATCCACACCGCCGCGCACCGAGATACCCGCGTCGACCAGGGCTTTTTGGAGAACGCGAACCAGATCTCCGCGTTGACCGCGACTCGGAAGGCTCGGTGCGGGAGTCAAGCCGAGAAGGTGAGCAGTTGTGGCATTGACCTCTCCAGTCGAGGCCAACCCGCGTCGCTCTTGGAAGAGCTTGACAGCGGCAAGAGTTGCCGGTCCGAAGTACCCGTCCGCCCCTCCTCGAATGGCGATGCCCTGATTGATGAGAGCCCGCTGAACTGCAGCAACTTGGGTGTTTCGATCGCCGACGCGCACGAGCGTTCCGGTTCTGGGTCGAGTGGACGAATTCGTATTGCTCGTGAATGTCACTCCACCTGAAATTCCCGTTTGGGTTCTCGTGAAGCCCGACGGAACTGCATTGGCGGTTGTCGGAAGAGCGATCGAACTCATCGCTGAGCCGAAAACTCCTCCAGACAGCGCCAATGCCATGAGGCGTGATCGACGGTGGTGGCGAACGCGACCTCGAACGTCGTGGGCAGACGGTTTGGGATTGATGGCTCGAAACAGCACGTGAGGTGATCGGCAGGTCCAGACCGGATCTTGAGCATTCCGGCACAAAAGATTCTCCCGAGCGACCCCTTGCTCAGGATTCATGCCGACTGCCGATGATGCATCGAGCTCTCATCAGGTGTTCGTTCGACATTTTCGCGTTTTCCCACTGTATTTCGATGGTTTTGAGTCGATCGGGCCGCCGGTCATGCACCTTGCGGGGGAGAAATGTGGTGGGAAGTGGGGGGAACAGGTTGACAAAAGGGGGTCAAGGGGGGCAAAGTGGGGAAGAGAGGGGATCAGTGGAGGCAGAAACCACGGACTCCACCTCGAAACAGCCCTGGCGTCGCACGACGCGAAACGGGTGCAACGACTCAGGAAGGCAGACCAGTGGAAGGTTTCGTTGGACGGTACGAGCGACAGCTCGATCCCAAGGGCCGCGTCGCCCTACCGTCGACCTTCCGCAACCGGCTGGAGCCCCGTTGCTATCTGACCCTCGGACCCGACAAATGCATCGGCGTCGTCACGACGGGCGTGTCGATGGACCTGGCTCAGGAAATGACTCAGGCGGTCAAGCGAGGCGAGAAGACTCGCAGCGAACTTCGTGCCCTTGCAGTCAACATGGTCGAGGTTCAAGTCGATGCCCAAGGGCGCATCACGATCGATGAGAACTTGCGCAACTATGCAGGTCTGACCCCGGGTGGACGCGTCATCGTCTCTGGGGCATTCGACAGCGTCGAAATCTGGGAGCCCGAGCGCTTCGAGCGGATGTTGACGGCCGGCACCGAAGCAATCGCTGGGGACGAGGAATGATCGTGGGCGTCAACTCGCATCAGTCCACGCCGGACTTCGCTCATGAGCCGGTGATGCTCACCGAGATCACCGACGCCTTCGATGTCGTTCCTCGTGGCGTGGTTCTCGATGCAACTGTCGGGGGTGGTGGACACTCTCGAGCGCTCCTCGAGCGGCGTTCGGACATCAGCGTGCTGGCAATGGATCGTGATGCCGACGCAATCGCGGCGGCGCATGCAAATCTTTCGACTTTCGCCGATCGTGTCGTCTTCCAACAAGGCCGATTCGACGCGTTGAGCGAGGCCATGGCATCTCACGGAATCGCGATTCTTTCAGGAGCTCTCTTCGATCTCGGAGTTTCGTCGCATCAGTTCGATGTCGCCGAGAGGGGATTTTCGTATCGATTCGATGCACCACTCGACATGCGAATGGACCGAAGTCAGGGCAGGACTGCAGGAGATCTCGTCAATGGCGCATCCGAGGAGGAACTGTCTCGGGTTCTTCGGGACTTCGCCGATGAGCGCTTTTCGCTGCGAATCGCGCGAGCGATCATCGCCTCACGACCGATCCAATCGACCCTGCAACTCTCCGACATCGTCGCATCGGCAATTCCCGCACCAGCACGCCGGCGGGGAGGCCATCCAGCCAAGCGCACATTCCAGGCTCTTCGTATTGCCGTCAATGAAGAACTCTCGGTCCTTCCCCGAGCACTCGACCTCGCAATTGCTCACACCTGCACGGGTGGTCGGATCGCCGTACTGTCCTACCACTCGGGGGAAGACCGAATTGTCAAGGAGCGATTCGCTCATCACTCGACCGGGGGATGTCGCTGTCCTCAGGGACTTCCGTGCGTGTGCGGAGCCAAGCCATTGGTGCAGAGGGTTCGAATCCCGGGACGGCCAACGGCTGAGGAACAGAAGCGAAATCGTCGCAGTACCTCGGCCCGTCTTCGTGTCGTGGAGGTG
>JBIIKC010000194.1:0-3561 GCA_044233375.1 Ilumatobacteraceae bacterium | reverse complement strand
GGAGGGCTCCTCGTCGCGGGCCTTTCGAGCTACGCGTTCTTCAAGGTGGGACAGGAGGCTCTCGGCAAGGACGACTTCAAACCAATCGTGGCCCTGTGGTTCGCCACGTTCGTTCTCGCTCCAGGCTTCTTCTTGCCATTGGAACAAGAGATGGGTCGAGCACTCGCCCATCGTCGCGCCCTCGGAGACGGTGGACGGCCGGTGGTCTCTCGAATCGTTCCACTCGGCGTGGCCATTGCCGGCGTGATCGTCGCATTCATGGCCGGTCTCAGTTCGTTCGCCACCAAGGAATTCTTCGAGGGCTACGGTCTCGTGACTGCCGCCCTGATCGTGGCTTTCCTCTCCTACGCCCCAACTCATCTCGCTCGGGGTATCTGCTCGGGTCAAGGTCGCTTCGCTGCCTATGGACTCGTCATGGGGGCCGACGGATTCGTCAGGGTCGCGGGCGCCATCATCATGTGGCAAGCCGGTGTCGACAACGTCGGGGCGTACGCGCTCCTCGTCGCCCTGTCTCCTCTCAGTGGCGTTCTCATCGTCTGGCTCACTGGCGGCCTCCGCACCGAACCTGGTCCTCCTGCGCAATGGTCCGAAGTCACTCCCAATCTCGGTTGGCTGCTGCTCGGCTCGCTCATGGGGGCCGGCCTCGTCAATGCCGGACCGATCGCAATCGACATCTTCGCCGATGCCAGCGAGTCGGAGAAGGTGACGCGTTTCGGCAATGGCGTCTTGCTGTCCCGCGTCCCTCTATTTCTGTTCCAAGCTGTTCAGGCAGCCCTGCTGCCGCGTCTCGCTCGACTCGCCGCACAGGGCGATCTCACAGAGTTCAAGCGCGGCTTCCGGCAACTGATGGTGGTCGTGATTGCAGTCGGGGTCCTGGGAACATTCGGATCATTCGCTCTCGGACCTCCCGTTCTCGACGTTGTCTATGACGGTGGACTCGATCGACGAACACTGACTCTGCTCGCTCTCGGAAGCGCCATCTACATGATCGCCTTGGCCACCGCCCAAGCCGTGATCGCTTTACACGGTCACGCAGTCGTTGGCCTCGGCTGGCTCGTGGGCATGGTGACCTTCCTCCTCGGAGCCGCATTTTCCGCAGATGACCTCTACCTTCGGGTCGAGATAGGACTCGTGGGAAGTTCCGTGGCCGCCCTGTGCGTCTTTGCCACCGCCTTGCGGAAGTTGCTCGCCTCAGGAGCGACAGTCGATCTCGACTCTCTCAGCGATGCACTCTCGGACCGACCCCTCGAATCTTGAACAAGTACTGAAGACCCCGGCGGTCAATCGACCTGTGGAAGGCCTGCTTTCGTTGCCTCCACTTTCAGGTCGTGCTGCACCATCATCCTCACGAGCCCAGGAAAGTCCACTTCAGGAGCCCATCCCAACTTCGCCCGAGCCTTACTCGCATCACCGATGAGAAGATCGACTTCTGCCGGGCGGAAGAACTTCGGATCCTGTCGAACGTGCGGTCGCCAATCACCGATTCCCGCTTCGATGAATGCCAGCTCGACGAGTTCTTCGATCGTGTGGGTCTCTCCGGTGGCGATCACGTAATCGTCCGGTTCATCCTGCTGCAACATCATCCACATTGCCTTGACGTAGTCGCCGGCGTATCCCCAATCTCGTTTCGCATCGAGGTTGCCGAGCACGAGTTCACTTTGAAGGCCGAGGCGGATTCGGGCAGCAGCGTTGGTCACTTTGCGAGTCACGAACTCCACACCCCTACGCGGACCTTCGTGATTGAAGAGAATTCCCGAACATGCCCACAGGCCATAGCTCTCGCGGTAGTTGACCGTGATGTGATGGCCGAAGACCTTGGCGCAACCGTAGGGCGATCGCGGATGGAACGGCGTCAGCTCGCTCTGTGGAATCTCTCGCACTTTTCCGAACATCTCAGACGATGACGCCTGGTAGAAGCGAATCGGGTTTCCGTGATCCCCCCCGACCATCCGCACGGCCTCGAGCATTCGCAACACTCCGGTTCCCGTCAGATTGGCGGTGAGTTCTGCTTGGTTCCACGACAACGCCACGAAGGAGATCGCAGCGAGGTTGTACACCTCATCGGGCTGAGCCACTTCGACTGCCTTCACCAAAGACGGCAGATCAGCAAGATCTCCGGGTACGACATTCACGTACGGAAATTCGTCACGGAGGAGTTCTGACTTGGGGTTGTTCTGGCCCTTGACCATTCCGAAGACCTCGTAGCCCCTCGAATGCAGGAACTCAGCCATGTGCTGACCATCTTGACCTGTCACTCCTGTGATGAAGGCTCGAGGCATCCACTGCTCCTTGATTCGGCGACGAGAGCCCATACTACGGTTCGCCCACCTACGCTGTGCTCGATGATCACGGTCGCCGTCGATTCCGGTCCATTGCACGGTTCGATGACAGGGATTGGACGGGCTGTCGAGGGGATCCTCGAAGAATTTGCAACTCGACCTCTCGAAATCAGTGTGATCCCGTATCTCGTCAGCCGACGGGCCCCACTCCGTCCCGGCACGCGTCGCCTCCCATACCCTGCGGCAGTAGCCATGCGAGTGTGGGCGCATTGGGATCACCCGCTTGTCGATCGACTCGTTCGACCGGCAATCGTGATTCACGGAACCAATTACGTCGTCCCTCCGGCTCATGTTCCCCGAGTCGTCTCCGTGTACGACACTTGGGCGTTACGCAATCCGGACTCCTGCTCGGCTGTGGTCAACAGGGCAATGGCCGTCCTGCGCCGGAACATTCGAACAGGCGCCGTTGTCCACACTTCCTCACATGCAACAGCCGATGACCTGCTCGAGATCTTTCCTTCGGCCGATGTTCGAGTCGTTCACCTCGGCTCACCTCGGCCGCTCAGCGTGGACCATTCGACCACACAGGCTCGGGGTCGAGTACTTCCACCGCTGATCGGATCCGACAGCCCCTACGTCCTTTCCGTCGGAACAATCGAACGACGGAAGAACTACCCGCGTCTCATCGATGCATTCACGCGTACAGAAGTGGCGCGTTCGGGAATGCGTCTCGTCATCGCCGGAAGTCCGGGTGACGACATCGAGAACGTTCGATCGAAGATCGACGCACTCGACCCGAATCGAAGGACGAGTATCGTCCTTCTCGGTCGCGTCAGCGAACAGTCGCTCAATGTTCTCTACGAACACGCCGAGATGCTGGCGTACCCCTCACTCGATGAAGGATTCGGGTTTCCGATACTGGAGGCCATGTCCCACGGCATTCCGGTTCTCGGATCCAATCGCGGCTCGATTCCCGAGATCGCGGATACTGCAGCAGTTCTCGTCGATCCGTTCGATGTCGACTCGATGTCCGATGCGATCGATCGATTGGCTGCGGACCCCTCGCTTCGTGAAACCCTCAGGTCGACAGGTTTCGAACGATGCCGGTATTTCACGTGGAAAAAGACTGCTGATGAACTCATCGACCTCTACTCCTCACTCACAACGACCGGGGATCTCCCATGAGGTGTGAATGTGAAGAAGAATGATCCGATGATCTGCGTTCTCTCCGGCGGAGTCGGTGCCGCACGTTTTCTCCGAGGACTCGTTCGAGAAGTCGACC
>JBIIKC010000007.1:0-14104 GCA_044233375.1 Ilumatobacteraceae bacterium | reverse complement strand
ACGCGAGCGCCTTGACCACGCAGAGATTGGGCGCAGCCCTTGCCGACGTCGCCGTATCCGCAAACGACTGCGACCTTCCCGGCAATCATCACATCGGTGGCTCGACAGATCGCATCGACGAGTGAGTGGCGACATCCGTAGAGATTGTCGAACTTCGACTTGGTGACCGAGTCATTGACGTTGATGGCCGGAAAGAGAAGCTCGTTGCGCTCGGCCATCTTGTAGAGCCGCATGACGCCGGTGGTCGTCTCTTCAGTGACGCCCTTGATTCCGCGGGTCATCCGAGTCCACTTGGTGGGATCCTGTTTGATCCCGCGCTGCAGGAGTCCGAGCACGATTGCAAGCTCGGCGTTCGAAGCCGTCGTCGGATCGGGAACTTCACCCGACTTCTCGTACTCGACGCCCTTGTGAAGCAAAAGAGTCGCGTCACCTCCGTCATCGAGAATCATGTTCGGTCCGTCGCCATCGGGCCACGTCATCATCTGCTCGGTGCACCACCAGTACTCCTCGAGGGTCTCACCCTTCCAGGCGAAAACTGGCACCCCCGATGGATTCTCGACCGTTCCATTCGGACCGACTGCAACAGCTGCAGCTGCATGATCCTGAGTCGAAAAAATGTTGCACGAAGCCCATCGGACCTCAGCACCGAGTTCGACAAGCGTCTCGATGAGAACCGCTGTCTGAACCGTCATGTGCAGTGATCCCGAGATACGAGCTCCAGCGAGGGGTTTGGAAGCTCCGTATTCCCTACGCAGTGCACGAAGGCCCGGCATTTCGTGCTCGGCGAGATGGATCTCCTTGCGTCCGAAAGGGGCGAGTGAGAGATCGGCGACACGGAAATCTTTGCGCTGTGCAGTCGATGAAGTGGTCGATGAGGACATGGTGACTCCTTGGGTCATGGCGACGAGATGAACAGCAAGGGACGGGGTCGCCCAGCCTTCGTCCGGATGACGGAACGCGAGACCTGATCGCAACACCGTGGCTCTGCTGGGCCGGGACCTGCTGGTTCCACTCGATCAGCCCGAAGAAAGTGTAGACGGCTGATCGCATCCGGTCAGCGACCGCTGACGTGTGTCTGGTCAGCGACCGCTGACGTGTGTCTGGTCAGCGACCGCTGACGTGTATCTGGTTAGCGACCGCTGACGATGCTCCCGCCGCCATCGATGATCGACATGAGGCGACTGTGTTCGGTCTCATCCACTGACTCGGCTTCGTCGACGAGCATGATCGGAATTCCGTCCCGGATTGCGTATTTCCGGTGAAGACGAGGGTTGTACAGGCAGTCCTCGGCTTCGATGAGATGGAGCTCTCCCTTGTCCTGCGGACAGACGAGAACGTGAGTCAGTTGTGGGTCGATCGACATATTTCACCTTTCTTTCGCGAAAACTCTCATGCGGAAGTGACGAGGGCGAGGACTTCTGCAACGCGCTCGTCACACTGGTCACGGGTCGCAGCCTCGAGGTTCAGTCTCAACAATGGCTCTGTGTTCGACGGCCGCAGATTGAACCACCAGGAGCCGCAGTCGACCGTGAGCCCATCGAGGCGGTCCTGTTCGAACTGTCCGTATCGATCTGCCACGAGGTCGATGACGGCTTGGGTGTCGCTGACCTGAGTGTTGATCTCTCCGCTCGAGGAATACCGCTCATAGGACCGGCGAAGTTCCGACAACGGTTGTCCCGCGCGACTCATTTCCTCGAGCATCATCATCACAGCAATGAGTCCGCTGTCGGCTCGGAAGTTGTCCTTGAAGTAGTAGTGGGCGGAATGTTCCCCACCGAAGACTGCTCCGGTCTCAGCCATGAGTTGTTTGATGAACGAGTGACCGACTTTTGTTCGTATCGGCACTCCTCCGTTCTCGGAGATGATCTCAGGCACAGCACGACTGCAGATCAAGTTGTGCAGGATCGATGAACCTGGATGCTTGCGAAGGATCGCTGCTGCCAGAATCGCCGTCGTCGTGGAGCCAGACAAGCCTCGACCGAGTTCGTCGACGACGAAGACTCGATCAGCATCACCATCGAATGCCAGACCGATATCGAAGCCGCCGGCGACGACACGAGCTTGCAGATCTCGCTGATTCGCTGGCTGCAGAGGATCGGCTGGATGATTCGGGAAAGTACCGTCGAGTTCTCCGTACATCACCTCGAGTTCGAGACGGGGCAATCTTTCGAATACCGCTGGCACGACCAAGCCGCCCATTCCGTTGGCTGTGTCTGCCACGATCCGCATCGGACGCATCTCTGCCGGATCGATGAATCCCACGACATGGTCGACGAACGAAGACAGAAGATCTCTTTCGGTCATCCGCCCTACTCGAAGAGCGGCGGGGAGCCTGTCGCCCTCGAGAACTTCTTCCGCCAGCGATCGCACCTTCGCGAGGCCGGTGTCGACTCCAACGGGACGCGCACCTGACAGACAGAGTTTGACCCCGTTGTATTGGGCAGGGTTGTGCGAAGCCGTGAACATTGCACCCGGAGCGTCGAGCTTGCCCGACGCGAAATACAACAGGTCGGTTGACGCAAGACCGATATCGATGACGTCGACGCCATTCTCCATGAGTCCTCGCGAAAAGGCAGCAACAAGTTCTGGGCCCGACGGTCGCATGTCGCGCGCAACGATCACCACTTCGGATTCACAAAAAATGGCGAACCCCACTCCGAGCGCGTGCGCAACCCTCTCGTCGAGCTGGTCCGGCACTGTGCCCCGAATGTCGTAGGCCTTGACGATCCGATCGAGAATGAGACCCGCAGACATGACAACGGAGAACCCTACAGGTCGTTATCGAACCCAGTTGTCAGAGTTTCGTGTCCTCCGACTCTGCGAGTTCCGATTCGCCAATGGATGACGCTCTTTTCGCCCGCTCACGACGCCAGATCACCACAGTTGTCACGAGTCCGACAAGGGTCAAAACATAGGCAAATCTGTCGACGGCGCTCGGCCCGAAGGAAAGCCGTACGTCTGTGTCCGTCGGGACGACAACCATCATGTTCGGTGCGACTCGATACGGACCGATTGCGCCGTCAGCCGTCCAGTTCGGGAAGTAACTGACGCGAACAAGAATCGGTTTACCGATCTCGGACACCGAGAACGACACTGACTCGTCTGCCAACTCGACATTGGATACGACAGCCGGCTCGAATGAGGAGTCCGTCACGGAGTCGACAACTGTCACGATGTCCACCTTGCGAGAGTCCGAGCCAGGTTCACCGTTACGTCGCGTGAGATCGACTTCGACATCGACTCGTTGCCATTCATCAGGCCCATCGGCCGCCGGAATCGCGAGCCATTCATTCTCGTTCTGAAGCCAGCTGGTTCCGATTTCGAGCCATCGCTCACGCTGGTCGCCGGCACGTTCGCCGACTACCACCGGATTCGCTTCCAGCGGAACGACGACATCGGATCCCGAGACCGCGTAGACGTGCCAAGGACCCGACGTCTCGATCAACGTGAGCGAGCCCTCCGATTCTGCAAGGCTCTCCGCCTCGGCGACGGCTTCCGGAGTCACGGCCATGTAGTACGAGATCCCGAGTTCCTGCAGATAACGGACGCCCTCCGATGCATCATTGTTCACGTAGCGCAATTCGCGCACTGGATTCGAACTCTGCTTGGACATCGCTGCGGCAGCAAGGAAATGGTACGGGGTGGTACCGGAGGCTTCGAAGAAGAGACCTTCGCTACTGCCGATGCAGCCATCGGTCCAAAATGGCAGAAGCATCAACCCCATGGTCGTGCCGTATCGATCGTTGCCGCCGAAGTTCTCCCACAGGGCTCTTCCACATCCCCGCTCCTCGCCAATCGACTTCATCGTCTGCACAATGCCGTAGTACTCGCCGTACGCTCGCTTGCCTTCGTAGCCAGAAAAGTTCCAACGCGCCCAACCGTCGACGAAGCCCCGATTCGAGGCTTTCGTCTCGAAAGGACCCCACGAGTACTCGGCCCCCTGACCCTCGTCGACAACTGAACCGAAAGGAAGAGTCTGAAATCGAAAACCCAACACGATGAGCACCAGAACGAACCCGATGCCTGCTGTTGCAGTTCGAGCGGTGAACTGCTGCGCCTCCCATTTTCGTGAGAGCCACGATCCATCGACTGGAACTCCCGGTTCGAGAGCGTGTCCCCGAAACTTCTCCCATTGCACGAGGCGAACGATCGCCGAAACGGTCTCGACGACACCGATCGCCGCCAAGAGATACCGACACATGTTCAACATCGGCAAAAGACGCGGATTCCACAACAGTCCAATGACCGGCAAACTGTCATTGAACAAGTACACGAAGATCGTGAACACGATCCCCGTGACTCCGAGCCACATGCCGATCTTGTTGCGCTTCACGATCATCGCCACGAAACCGATGACAGCGAACACGAAGAGGAACATGTTCCAAAATGGCGGCAAGGCGAAGAACATTCCCCAGTAGGACGTGAACGATCCGTTACCGGGCTCACCCTTGTATTTCATGTCGGTCATGAAGGCGTGGTTGAGGAGAAACGGCAGAATCCAGAACGCTGACAGCAACGAACCGAGTCCGACGGTCGTGATGAACCAGCGCATGCGCACTCGGTCGACGAAAAATGCCGCCATGATCAACAGCCCTACTGCGACGTAGATGGCGACGATCCCGTGAGACAGAACGGCAAGCGCCATGAAGACTGCTGCTGGCAGACGCCGCCGTCCTGTCTGAAGTCCGTTTGCGAACAAGCCGAACGCCAACATGGCGAATGAGAGCGAAATCGAAAAAGAGAACTCACCAGCCATGGTCGACGCAAGATTTCCGCCATAAATCGTGTAGCTCTCGTCGAAGATGTACACGAGACCGATGACGGCGAACACCTCAGGCAGCGGATAGGCGAATCGGGCGAGTCGGCCGAACAGCCAGCAGCTCAGCGGAAGCGTCACGATTCCGACAACCGCGATGATCTTGAAGGCGATCGCGTAGGGCATGACGACGTCGAGAGCCAGAATGAAGAGTGCCGGCACAACCATGTAGAAGCGGTACACCGGAAGCCCCGAATACCAATCCATCGACCAACCGGTGAGTTTCCACGGCAGAAGGTGATCGCGTAAATAAGCAGGGCCCCAGACGTGGGCACCCATGTCTCCACCCGTCGGCGTTGTGTTCGTGAGAACGAGAGACGGTTGAACGACTTGAATCGCGATGTAGGTACTGACCCCGATCAAGAGGCAGCGAACGAAAAAGACGATGAGACGTGGACGCTCCCAGCCGCGAAACGGGTTGAAGGAACGTAGACCTCGGTCGATCTCGGGGCCCGAGGTGTCATCGAATTCGAAATCGGACCGGGAATCGACGTCGGAGGATGAATCTTCGGTGACCTCTGGGACGCCACTCACTGCAACAACCTTCGACCACCCTGCACGCAATGCATTCTCCTAGTGTGCCACCTCCGCCGAGAGGCTCCATTTCGGCTTCCGCACCGAGAACAGGTTCCGCCCGACACCTTCTCGATCGTCGAACGTTCAGCGAGACGCGAGGATCAGACCGACTGCGTTGAACGTTGCGTGGGCGAGAATTGGACTCGCAAGGCGTCCGGTCGCGAGGAAACACGCCCCGAGAACGAGCGCGAAAACGAAGAGACCCGGAAGTTCGACCGGCTGCAGATGGATTGCCGCGAACCACAAGGAGGACACGACGAGAGCGAGCACCTCATTGATACGTCCTTGAAGAGACTGGAGAATCAGCCCTCGATACACCATCTCTTCGATGAGAGGAGCGCCGATCACGACGATGACGACAAGAGCAACCACCCATATTCCGTCGGCCCGGTCCCAGAGCTCCCGGGCGCGCTCTTCCACATCCTCGGAGGAAAACGTCTCGGGCCAGATCGAGCGCAACGGAACGTACAGCAAGGGCAACAAGATCAACTGCGATGCAATTCCGATCGGAATTCCGACGAGATCGACGATTCGAAATCGAATGCGATAGTCATCACCGAACCGACCACTACCCCATCGAGAACTCACCGCCGAGAGGGCAACCACGAACGGGATCCACAAGAGAACCACGGTAAGAACCGTCATCGACATCGGCCATGTATCGGGATCGACGCCTGAGTAACCAGTAATTGCGATCGCGGCAGCCTGAAGAGGTAGTGCCGCAACATATGCGAGTAGCCACGCGACGAATGCAACTCCGACGGTGAATCGGATCGGAGATGCTGGTCTGGTGTAGGCCACGGTGGTCGTCAGCCTGCCAGACGATGAACGAAGGGAAGGACGTCGGCACGACGCCGGTCGTCGAGACTCCAGCCGCTCGGTGGGGCGAAACGGGACCAGTGCTTGGCACACAGTTCGTACACGTTCGGCTCACGCTCGCCGGCCAAGTCGTCGATCCAGATGGTCGAGGAGGAGTATTGAAATTCGAGGGACACCTCTGGTGTCTCTCGACAACCACTGCGGGTACACGTACGCACGTGGCAAAGTTACGGAAATCCCCCGTGCCGATGGTGGATGTCCATGTCGTTCATACGTCCGAGGATGGTTCTCGATTGAGTCCGATAGTCGACCGGACTTGTGCCAGATGAACCACCCGACCGATGCGACGACCTCGCATCTGGCTCGTAGCATGGGGTCATGAGTGAGTCAACTCCGCCTCCCCCGCCGCCTCCGCCCGGAGCGAACACCGGGCGTAGAGTCGGACGTTCGCCGAAGAAAGCCGGAACGCCGAAGGCTCCGCTCGATTTCGATGCGAAGTCCCCGCAACGCGGAACCGGAGCTCCGGGCAACGGTCGACCCGGGATGCCTCGCTGGTCCCCATGGATCCTTCTCGCCATCGTTCTGCTGCTGATCTTCGGCCCGCAACTTCTTCCGGGTGAAGATCGGGAGAAGTTGGGTTTCGAGGAGTTCGTTTCCCAAGTCGAGGACGGCAAGGTCGACGAAGTCAACCTGAACAACACCACCCTCACGATCACGGGCACCTTCACCGATGGCAGCAAGTTCTCGACAACTGCTCCCCCGGGATTTCCGAACGAGAGCGACCGTGAGTTGCTGCGTTCCAAGGGCGTCGATTTCAAGCCCACGACTCCGCAGACCAATTGGTTCGTGAGCCTGATTCCACTTCTGCTGCCGTTCGTTCTCATCATCGGCTTCCTCGTTTGGATGAATCGACGGGCAGCCGGCCAGATGGGATCGATGATGTCCATCGGACGGAGTCGAGCCAAGGCCTACAACGCTGACCGACCATCGACGACGTTCGCCGATATCGCCGGCTACGAGGGTGTCAAGACAGAAATTCGAGAAGTCGTGGACTTCCTGCGGATGCCCGAGAAGTTCAAGGAGATCGGTGCCCGTGTGCCGAAGGGCATGTTGCTCGTCGGCCCTCCGGGAACCGGCAAGACGCTGTTCGCCCGAGCAGTTGCTGGCGAGGCTGGTGTGGGCTTCCTGTCCGTCACCGGCTCGGACTTCATGGAAATGTTCGTTGGAGTCGGGGCGAGTCGTGTTCGCGATTTGTTCCAGCAGGCCCGCAAGATGGGTCGAGCAATCATCTTCATCGACGAAATCGATTCGATCGGACGTAAGCGCGGAGCAGGACTCGGTGGCGGTCACGACGAGCGTGAACAGACCCTCAATCAGATGCTGTCGGAAATGGACGGCTTCGAGACATCGGAGGGAATCGTCATTCTTGCCGCCACGAACAGGCCGGACGTCCTCGACCCTGCCCTGCTTCGACCGGGTCGCTTCGATCGCCAGATCGTGGTCCCGCTTCCCGAGTGCGAGGAGCGCATTGCGATCCTGAAGGTCCACAGCCGGGACAAGCGCCTCGGCGCCGACGTGGATCTCGAAACCATGGCCAAGGGAACCCCTGGCATGAGCGGTGCCGATCTCGCCAACCTCGTGAACGAGGCCGCATTGTTCGCGGTCCGTCGGGGTGCATCGCAGATCGAACGAATCGACTTCGAATCTGCACGTGATCGCATCATGATGGGCGCAAGTCGCGAATCGCTGGTGTTGTCGGCTGAGGAGAAGAGGGTCACGGCGTACCACGAAGGTGGCCATGCGATCCTCGCTGCGGTGCTCCCTAACGGAGATGCGCTCCACAAGGTCACGATCCTTCCTCGCGGTATGGCCCTCGGTGTCACTCAGACCCTGCCCGAAGAGCGCCACAGTTTCTCCAAGGACTACATCCAGGACAAGATCTGCATGGCTCTCGGCGGTCGTGTTGCCGAGCAGGTCGTGTTCTCGCAGCAGACAACGGGAGCAGCAAACGATCTCGAAGTCGTCACCGGGCTCGCGCGCCGGATGGTTCGTGAGTGGGGTATGAGTGAGCGTGTCGGACCGATGGCCTGGCACTCACAACAGCAAGTCTTCCTCGGCGAAGACCTGATGACCGGTGCCCGGGAATACAGCGATGACACGGCACGCCTGGTGGACGAAGAGGTCAACAAGATTCTTCGTGAGCAGGAGACTCGAGCGACCGAACTTCTGAACAAGCACCGTGCAGGACTCGATCTGGTGGCTGAAGCTCTTCTCGAAAAGGAAACGATCGATGGAGCGATGGTGTCGGAACTGATCCAGCAAGGTCTGGACGGCACGACGACGACAACTGTCGAAGTCGGCTGAGTCAACTCTGCAGACCCAACTCATTCGAAACCAATCGATGTCAACCCGCCGAGCACTCACCGGGGTGAGGCCCAGTTCCATCTCGGACTGCGGCGACTGAGGCCCACAAATCGGTAGCCGAGACGGGACCGAGAAAGTGGTGTCGCACCACTCCAGACGTGTCGGCAATGACCACTGATGGCACAGCGTCGATCGAATAGCGCTCGTGAATGGCGCGCTCGTTCGAGAAGTCCGCAATGCGAACTGCCACATTGCGACTCGCAAGGGCCTGTGCCTTGGCCGACACATCGGCACAGACGGGGCACGTCGCAGAGGTGAACACCACGATCAGCCACTCCTGCGTCGGAGCACCAAAATCCGCACGATCGATTTGAGATGGCACCGAGAAGTTTCGTTGAGTGGGCACATCGACGATCCGGCGGCGTCTGGTCACGACGGCCACGACGCCGACTACTGCAGCAATCGCAAGTCCGATGATCAGGTTGTGCACAGCCAATACCTTTGAGTTCTGCTCATTCGGGAAGAGCGAGAGACCCGCTACGCCCTCGCAGAGTCGAGTTCCGCTCCAACCTACGTTCGACGAGGATCGGTTGATCGCTTTCGACTTCGAGGGGACGCCCGACGAGGTCGGGGTCCGTGATGTCCAACCGCAAAATTCCGTTGGCTGTCAATTCGAGATCCGTCAGACCCTCCACCGCCACCTCACCACCCGGACCGAGAAGCAGGACGCTGACAGTGGTCGGTCCACCCGATGTATTGAGCACAACGAGAGCAGAGTCGATCGCAAGACTCGGACCTACCGACACTCTCCAACGACCCGACAGGAATCCGCGTTGGGCACCGATCACGGACGTCGTGGCAAACGTGCCGTCCACCGGCCGAGTCAGAATTCTCTCGACAACGATCGAATCCCCGGTGCGACTCGTGATGACAGCCCCATGTGGACCATCTGGCAACCCGGCAATCGTGGATACATCGAAGATCACGACCTCACCTGGGGGAATCGTGACCGAGGTGGGGGTCAGGGGTGCTGTTTCCGAGTCGATTCCGAGGATCACGACATCGGCTGTCACCGACTGTTTCGTTGGATTGAGGATCATGTAATTCTCGGTGATCCCGGACCCCTTCTCGCCGTCTGCGAACCACCATTGATCCGAAAGAGACGGAGCCCCCAAAGCCATGACGTGTCCGAGACGACCCGTACCCAAGTAATGCTGGTACTTCGAAGCCACGACTCGCCCAGATTTCGCCTGCACTGAGACAGCAACCACCTTTTCGTCGCGGAACCCAACCTGGGCGATGTTGAGAACGCGCAGCGATCGAGCTGGGATGACGAAACCCTGCAGGTTGGATGGCGAGCGAGGCCCGTCTTGAGTCGCAACCGAAATATCCACGATCGAAGGCGTCAGATATGGATTCGATACGAGGATGCGGAGATCCGACGACGAAGCTGTGAACCCATCCGGGAAGTACCACTCCGAAGACGTCTGGTTGGCACAAGCGGAGACGGCAACACCGGCAGGGTGAATGGCTCGCTGTTCGACACTCGCTTCCGGACTGTCGATCTCGACGTAGGCAGAGGCGTAAGAGGTCTTGACCATGGCGTCGATATCGACCGTCTTACGTGTTCGAGCTTCGATGGTCAACACCTGCGCCATCGGTGCCTGGTCAGTGGTGAGGATCGTCACCAGAGCGGTGGACACCTCGTCGGATGGATTCGTGATGACGAGCTCTCCACCGTATTCACCCTCCGGACTCGAACCGAGAGCTGAAGTTCCTCCACAGAACCACGTCGACGTAATCGTGTCTGCGCTCCCGAAGACAGCGGGAGTGCCGGGCCGAAACGACGTCGCAAAGACCGCTGGTTCCGCAGCGACATCAGCGCGAGCGACCACGACGCTGATCACGACACCAGCGAGGAGAACGAGACCACTGAGGATTCGACGAACTGTCATGATTCCCACCCTCATGACATGCGCCCTCGACGATCGTTCAGAGAAATCACTGGACCATCGTCCACGGCATAGACCGCCCGACGGCGGCGGCGGCGAGGCTGAACGGCAGCGAGAAGAACGCCGGCCCAAACGATCGCTTGAATGACGATCCAAGTCGTTCGAGAGACCGAACCTGCATGCACCAGGGAGACTGTTCCGCCTCCGGCGACATCGAAGTACATGACCGAGCCGAATGACGGTTTACCCGGTATGCGTTGGCCATTGACTTCGAGCACCCATTGAGAAGTGAACGGCACTCCCAGATGGACTCTTCCTGCCTCGATCGCCTGGCTCGTGGTTGTCCAGGCCGTGGTACCACCCAGAATTGGTGTCGAACCCGACAGTTCCGATGAGACGAGGGCGGACGCGCCTCCGGTGTCACTCGCCGAGAGTGCCGACGCAGACAACAGACTCGTCACGGGGATCCACTGAGAGTTTTCGAAGATCACCATGCTCGGCGGGCTGTACACCTTCTCGAGATCCAACTGCGCCGAAAACGACTCCACAAGTCCGCTCGGCACGGGCAATGGCGATGAACTGGTCGAGTACACACGGTCGACGACGGGAATCACGATGTAGCGGATGCCGAGTGGGGCAAGAATTCTGCCGACTCGAAGAGTCGAACGTTTTGCAACCGCATCGATGTAGGGCCGTACGAGCCGATCGACATCCTTTGGTTCGGCCGTCCACCGGTCGAGGAATGTCGCCGTCGAATTACCGAGCAGGGAAAAGGCGAGCCCCTCGCCGATCTCGGTACCGCTGATTTCATGTTTGCCCGACACCACCAACCGCGAATCTCCGATCACGAGAGTCCGGAAATCGCCCTCTTGAGTGTCACCCACCAATTCGTTGATCTGCGAATACAGCGTGGTCGAGGGTTGATTCCATCGCCCACTCACCGCCATTGTCGCAACCGGGAAGACCCCGACGGGAATCACCACGAGTGAAAGGATCGCTGTCGGCTGTCGCCAACCGAATCTCCCCCCAAGAACGTCGACGCTCAGGGAAAGAACTGTCACCGCGACTCCGAGAGACAGACCCATTGCAGCAATTGCGAGCAGGACTCCGCTGTCCGCGAGTCGGAATGGGAGAAGTCCCGACGCATTCAACGTTGTCAATGCGATACCGCCGATGGCGAGAACCATTCCCCGCAGTGCCCAGATGAACCGCGAGTGTCGGGCGATGATCGGAGCCACCACCAATGGCACGTACAGCAGCATGATCAGCCCACCAAGGGTTGTCGGACCGATACCGAACCTCATCACCTGCCACCAGCTCAACTCTCTGCCGCCCGGCACGGCCGGACCAGAGATCAACGACCATCCATCCGAGCTCAGGAAACGAAGGCTCCACGGCATGTTCAGAACCACAGCTGCGCTGATTGCTGTGGTGACTGCGACCACGGCGAATCCTGCGGTGCGCACCGAACCTCCTGCAAGAGATGCGGCAAGAAGCCAAAGAATCACGCATGTGAGAATCGCCAGGACGACCACTGGGGCGAACGCCATCGTGACCGCCATCAAGAGGGACAGTTTCGCAACTGACTTCACGCGTCGAGGCATGGTGAGCCGTTCGACGACGTCTCGTCGATCCTCGTCAACGACAGGTCCACCGAGACCGCTGAAGGTACGCACCAAATGCAGAGCCCAAGGGATTGCCGCATAGGCGACGAGAACCTGGTGGCGACCCGAGGCGACGGCGGCGTAGGGCAATGGGACTGCCGCGTAGACCACGATGCCCGTCAAGCGAGCCCGCTCGTGGTCGATCATGCTCAACAGTCGAGATGCCCCCAACCACCCGAGCGGAATCAGACCGATCGTCAACACGGTGTGCAAGAACCCCATGTTGCCGAGAACGGAAAACCCGAAGAATGCGGTGAGTCCGTTTGCTGTCGGTTGCGGCGAGGACGACCCGAGGTCACGTTCCCACCATCCACTCCCATACGACGACAGCAGATCCCGCGCCGAAACATCGAGAGGGAGGAAGTCACCGATCGCGGCTGAGCCCGACGAGATGATGCTGCGCGCTCCCAGAAGGAACAGGAACGTGAGTCCGAATCCAACGATCATCGAGTTCAAACTCAACGAGTCCGATCGGCGACCAGTTGCTCCACTCGGGTCGGTCACAGCCAGTTTGAGTTCGCGTTTGCGCCTCATTCGCCGCCAACGAATGCTTCCTCGAACCTGAAGGCTCGCGATCTCTCCATCGGACACGCGACGAGTCCGTCGAGCTCTGCGCCGCCGACCGGCGATCATCCCGAACTGTCCGAGAAGCCCCCCAATCGCTGCAATCTGCACCCGAGCCCGGCGCGTCCTACCCCGCACAACCGACCAGACGGACCCGCTGAGTCCGAGGGCAACGACGATCAGTGTGATGAGAGGCAGCCGGGCGAGACCGGTCATGCTCGCCACCGTCAGGACTCGACTGCGTTCTCGCTCGGATGACACATCGAATGGAAATCTTGCCTCTGCGAAGTCGACGTCGAATCGCACGACGGCCGATGGAACGACCATGACACGTGCACCGGAAAGATGTGCTCGCCAACACAGGTCGAGATCCTCTCCACTCGTGGAGATGGAGGGTTCAAAACCCCGCAAGGCGTGGAACAAGTCCGCTCTCACGAGGATGCAGGCGGAGGGCACCATGAAAATGTCGACCACCGCATCGTGCTGCTCCTGGTCCATTTCATGGGGCTCGATTCCACTGTCGACCTCCCCGAGTCGATCGCACTCGAATCCCACACTGATCAAGCGGCGTGGATCGTCCCACTCGACGAGTTTGGGTCCCACGACTCCCGCGTTCGAGCGAAATGCCTCTTCGACCATGACACGGACTGCGTCGGGAGCGAGTGCCACTTCGTCGGTCAAGAAGAGGAAATACCCATCTCTTCCCTCCACCAACTTGAGGACCGCATTGACAGCCTGCCCGAACCCTGGATCTCCGGCTACTTGGCGAAGGTGTGCCCCGGGAAGACGAGTCTTCGCAACACTCGCGATGTAATTCATCGAAGAGGGATCTGCCTCGGCGACGAGAATGAGAACCTGAAGATTCGGATAGTCCTGATCGGCAAGCGAAGAAAGCACCTCGTCGAGGCGGGCCGATGGGTGCCGAACCAGAAGTGTCGCCACGACCCCAGGGGCGAGGGGTCGCTGCATACCGGCAGGTGTGTCACCGGTGAAAGAGGAAGCAGACATCACATTCACCACGGTGGAGCAAGGTTAGTCCTGCGCTCCCGGCCCGATTGAGTCGCGTTCGATGGAGAGACGACGCAGTTCAGCCCCCGCCAGGGCTTTCTGAGTAGGGTGAAGGCTCTTGAAAGACGTGGATTCATCTCCATCGGGAGAATCGACTCTGGTCGACTCCGTTGCGGCCCGGACCCCCCTCCCTGAAGGCACCCTCGCCGTCGGCGGAGGGCTCCTCGTCGCGGGCCTTTCGAGCTACGCGTTCTTCAAGGTGGGACAGGAGGCTCTCGGCAAGGACGACTTCAAACCAATCGTGGCCCTGTGGTTCGCCACGTTCGTTCTCGCTCCAGGCT
>JBIIKC010000193.1:0-3583 GCA_044233375.1 Ilumatobacteraceae bacterium | reverse complement strand
TGGATTGCAAAGGCTCCGGTGACAGCCGAAGGGGAACCGTCGCTGAGTGGACCGACGTCGAGAAGACCCTCGTCCAACATGTGGTTGGCGCCATCATGACCTTCCTCTCCCGGCTGGAACATGAACAGCACTCGACCGTGCAACTCGGATTTCCGTCCACTCAGCAAGCGCGCTGCGCCGGCGAGCATGGCGGTGTGCGTGTCGTGGCCGCACGCATGCATCACGTTGTCGACTCGGGAACTGAAATCGACACCCGTGTCCTCGGGCATCGGCAGGGCATCCATGTCGCCCCGCAGAAGAATCGTGGGACCGGGACGAGAACCCTCGAGCGACGCGACGATCCCCGAGGTTGTCTCGTGGAGAGTGATTCCGAGAGGGAGTCCCTCGAGCGAGGACAGCACCTCGTCACGTGTTCGCGGCAGATGATTGCCGAGCTCGGGCCACTCATGAAGTCGACGACGCATGGCGATGGCATCAACCAGGAGGTCCCGGGCCTCGTCGTTGATGGTGGAGAGATCGGCGGCTTCGCTCATGGGAGCATCGTAGACACGGTGGTCGATGGTGTGGTGACCGAAGAAATGCCGAACCGAGGAGCACTCAAAACATGACAGCTGAACACCCCGGATTCGAAGACAATGGACGTGACGGTCGGATCGAGTTCGTCGACATCGTGGATGAGAACGACAACGTTGTCTCCACTGTGACGCGAGCCGAGATGCGCAGAGACGTTCTCCGTCATCGTGCCGTTTTCATCGTCGTGATCGACGATTCGAACCGGGTTCTCGTCCATCGTCGTTCGCCGGGCAAGGACATCTGGCCGGGTTGGCTGGATTTCGCAGTGGGAGGTGTGCTGCGACCGGGCGAATCGTATGAAGCCGGAGCTCTGCGCGAAGTGGCAGAGGAGATCGGGATCGATCACGTCGAGCTTGCGAACTTCGACGACGGTGAAGCTCGACCGTACGACGATGACGAAGTCAGTCTTCTCGGACGGTGCTACCTCGTGAATCACTCGGGCCCGTTCACCTTCCGAGACGGGGAAGTCTCCGAAGCATGGTGGGTGCCGATCGACGAACTCGAGCAGCTGACCCGTACCGAACGATGCTTGCCGGACAGCACGGCACTTCTTCTCGATCGATTGCTGTCACGGCACGACTGAGCACATCGCATCGCAGGCGTTCATCCATCGGTCGGCATTTCTTGACATAATGCGAACCCGCAGGCATGGCAGATCCATCCCACATTCGCAGTGCTCGAAGAGACTTCGATGAACAGGGAGATGAGCGATGAGCGTTGGTGGAATGATCGGTGCAGACCCGGATCAACTGTCGAACCTCGGTGCGACATTGAGTCGCCAACGAGATTCCGTCGAGGCGGTCGTCACGACCGTGGCTCAATCTCTCGCGGGAACGATGTGGGTCGGACCTGCACGTCAGTCGTTCGAGAACGAATGGAACACATCGTTTCGAACCGTGTTGTCCAAGCTCTCGGAGGCCTTCGACCTGGCCGGCCGGGACTGTGTCGTGAGAGCTGATGAATTGCGACGAGTCATGGGCCTGCACTGACGGCCGAAGTCGCCAATCCTGGTTTCTCGACCCGTACGCTGAAGTCGTGCTGAGAGCCGAGTTCACCGTCGAGCCATTCGTCGAGGGTCGACCAGGCCCTCACGTTCGTGCGGCAATTGCAGCTGTCGAGGCACGGGGTTTCGTTGTCGAGTTCGGCCCGTTCGCCACATCGTTCTCAGGTGATGAATCGAGAGTTGCGTCGGCCATCGAGGCGCTCGTTCGTGATGCCTATGAGAACGGTGCCTCACGAGTTGCGATTCATGTCGAACGCGTCGAAGGCGGTTCGGTCGCGGGGAGTCCTTCGTGACGGAACCCAGTCCGGTGTCCGACGAGATCGTCGCCATGTTGCAGCCTCTCGTGAACGCGCTCGGCTGTTCGATCATCTCTCGTGACGACATGGAAGCATCGGACATCCCGATTGCATTGTCGGGTGAAATCGTGGTCGGTGTCCGACCGCCGGCACTGCATGGTGCTCTCGATCGATTGATCGAAGCTGTGGAATCCGAAATCGGATGTCGGCTCGCTCAGATGAATCGAGAGCAGAAGCAGCGAGCCATCCGAATTCTCGATGGGCGGGGTGCGTTCATCCTTCGGCGGGCCGTCGAAGATGTGGCGGATGCGATGGCCGTCTCACGCATCACGGTCTACAACTATCTCAACGCCTTGCATCGCTGAGACGCGACATCGAGGCATGACCTCGATATCTCGCCCTCGATATCACCACCTGAAACAACGCGGCGCACACCGGTGGGCTCGATGCGGTCGAGAAAGCGCCCCGCTCTCAGGACATCGGCAGATAGTCCTGCAGTCGCCCGAGACGGAAACCGTCCTTGTAGAGGTGATAGTTGAGCGTCAACAGGTTGTCGTAGAGGTCGGTACGGAAGTGCGTGAGGAAGATGTCGCCTGGTTCGAGTGAAGGGCGGTGCATGATGTCGATGTTGCCCTCCCACAGCGACGAGTTCCAGAGGACGACAGCATTCAGTCCGCATGCCGCAGCGGCGCGACGGGTGTTCTCATCGTGCGATCCATACGGCGGACGCATCAGGTGTCCAGCTACGCCGACCCGATCGCGGATGACGTCGACCATTCCACAGATCTCGCGTTCTTGAGCGTCGACCGACATGCCCTTGAGTTTCGGGTGGGAAAGCGTGTGCGAGCTGATCGTGCCACCCACTTCGAGGACGCGCGCGAAGAACTCCGGATTTTCGTTCAGTTCGCCCGAGACGAGGAAGAGCGTCACTGGCCAGCGGTTCTCGACGATGAAGTCCATTGCCTTCTGGTCCTTCACGATTCCGTCATCGATCGTCAGGAACACGACTCGATCAGTGGTGTCCACCTTGCGAATCAACGCAGCTTTTCCGTCCGTGGGCACGACAGGCGGAACGCTGTAGGTGGGTATTCCCATGGGAGGTGAAGTCGTGGTCGTGGTGGTCGAGGACGTGGTCGACGTGGATGCCACCGTGGATTCGGGCGGTGTCGAGGCAATCGTTGACGACGAATCAGGATTCGTCTCGGCTGATGCCTTCTCCGAATTCGATCCGGAGCAGCCGGCGGCGAAGATCAGGGTCGCACACAGCAGAATCCCTCTAAGGCCGCCGACTCGCGAGATGGCTCGCGAGAGGGATTTCCAGATGGTTCGACCGCTGTCGAACGACTCGTGCACCGGCTCGTGAGGGTCCATGACGCCAGACTAGAGCGGGTTCGGGATTGTGTCGGTCTCGAGAAGGGGTCGTGTTCGGGATCGGCTCGAGATCGGGTAGAACGGTCGTCGATGGCTCCTTTCGATCTGATCGCCTTCGATGCTGACGACACGCTGTGGCACAGCCAGGACGGGTTCGACGCTGCCGAAACTGCGTTCCGGGATCTTCTTGCCCCGCATGTTCCCCATGGTGTGGACATCGCTTCGGCTCTCGTCGCAACCGAGCGGGCAAATCTCCATGTCTATGGCTACGGCGTCAAGGCCTTCGGACTGTCGATGATGGAAGCCGCTCTGACTCTCAGCCAGGGCAAGGTTCCCACGG
>JBIIKC010000192.1:0-3587 GCA_044233375.1 Ilumatobacteraceae bacterium | reverse complement strand
CCGTGAACACGGTGGAGTGGACCGAGAGCCGGTCGAGATCGTCGAGATGTTGCTCGATCGAGTGGTGGCGCGTATCCAAGTCGAGGTGCCGTGGCGCCCGGGTGCCCGCGAACTGCTCGCCGACCTGAGGAGCGCTGGCGTGCCGACGGCCCTCGTCACCATGTCCTGGCGCCGGTTCGCCGATGAAGTGGTGCGATGTCTTCCCGAGGGAAGTTTCGATGCGGTCATCGTCGGCGACGATGTGCAGTTCGGTAAACCGCATCCCGAGCCCTATCTCACAGCCGCCCGGTTGCTCGGGGTCGATCCCGAGCATTGTCTCGCAATCGAGGATTCACCGACTGGAGTGAGATCAGCAATCGATGCGGGATGTCGTGTGCTCGGGGTTCCCCATGTGGTCGAAATCCCCGTGTTCGACGACAGTGAGAATCGACTCACACTTGCGCGAACTCTCGACGGCATGAGCGTTCGATCGTTGCGTGAACTGTTCGGGTGACGACACGTCAGCCCCAGCGAGACTGGCCGAATCGATAGCCGACGCTGCGCACCGTCTGGATCAGGTTCGCGTGCTCTTCGCCCAGCTTCGCCCTCAGACGTCGGATGTGCACGTCGACTGTTCGGGCGCCGCCGTAGTAGTCGTATCCCCACACACGTGAGAGCAGAATCTCTCGAGTGAACACCTTGCCCGGGTTCTGCGTGAGGAACTTGAGCAGCTCGTATTCCATGTAGGTGAGATCGAGCGGTCGGCCGTCGATCGACGCCTGATACGTCTCGAGGTTGAGAGCGAGTCCGCCGTAGTCGACGACATCGGGTTTGATCTCCGCTGCACTGTGGGCGAACAGATGCCTCAGGCGAGCTTCGAGTTCGCGCGGGTGGAAGGGCAGCAGACAGAAGTCAGTGAACAGATCGTCACGCAAGGTCAACTCGTCGAGCTGAGAGCCGGGAACCAGAAGCATCAAGGGCGTCGCGACGCCGTCTCGCTTGCGCAGCGCGCGGCACACAGCCCAGGCGCTCTCCATGTTGGTATCGGGATCGGAGTCGATGGCGATGATCGCACCGATGAATCCCTCGACGGGCTCGGCTTTGACGATTGCGTCGGCAGATGCAAAACCCTTCCAGCGAAAGCCGGCCAGATCGAGCGTGCGCGCCAACTCCGGAATGGGAGATTCGGGGAAGACGGCGATCAGGTCCATGACGAGTGAAGCCTCAGATACTGCGCAGGTATCTCTGCAACTCGAAGGGGGTGACCTGGGTCTTGTACCCGCGCCATTCGGAACGTTTGTTGCGGACGAACCACTCGAAGATGTGCTCGCCGAGAGCCTCATGGACGAGGGTCGACGATTCCATGATCCGGAGTGCGTCGGACAAGGACTGGGGCAGTTGTTCGATGCCGAGTTTCGTGAGGGCGTCGTCGCCCATTTCGAAAAGGTTCGCATCGGCCTCCGGCGGAAGTTCGTAGTTCTGCTCGATGCCACGCAAACCGGCAGCGAGAATGACCGAGAATGCGAGGTACGGATTGCACGCCGGATCCGGCGATCGATACTCGATACGGGTCGCCGACGGATTCGCCCGTTTGGGAACGGGAACTCGGATCAATCCGCTGCGATTGTTGCGTGCCCAACTGACGTGTATCGGCGCTTCGAAACCGGGAACCAGACGCTTGTAGGAGTTCACGGTCTGATTGGTGACCGCTGTGATCTCGCTTGCATGAAAGAGAAGGCCGGCCATGAACTTCTTCGCGGTGTCCGACAGGTTGTAATCGTCGTCGCGTGAGTAGAACGCGTTGGAGTCGGCTTCGTCCCCACCGCTGTTGTTGAACAACGACAGGTGCAGGTGCATCCCGCTGCCCTGGACACCTTCGAGGGGTTTGGGCATGAACGTCGCGTGCACACCTTGGGCAGCAGCGACTTCCTTCACGACCAGGCGGAAGGTCATCACACTGTCGGCCATCGTGAGGGCGTCGGTGTGGCGCAGGTCGATCTCGTGCTGCGACGGCGCGTCCTCGTGGAAGGAGTACTCGACGGGGATGCTCATCGTCTCGAGCGTTCGGATCGTCTCTTTGCGCAGAGTGCCGGTCACATCGGTCGTCGTGAGATCGAAGAACGACGCCTCGTCGAGCGGCCGCGGGGCTTGTCCAGGCTCGGGCGGCGCGAAGTAGAAGAACTCGATGTCGGGAGCGATCAGAAAATCGAGACCGAGGGCTTGGGCTCGCTGCAGATTGCGACGCAACACCTGGCGGGGATCGCCGCCGAAGGGGGATCCGTCGAGATTGTGGATGTCGCAGAACACCCGAGCTTCAGGAGCCTTTGCATCGGCCCAGGGCAACATCACGAACGTATTGGCATCGGGAATCGCAAGTACGTCGCTCTCTTGCACTCGAGAGAAACCGTCGATGGATGATCCGTCGAAGGTCATGCCGTCTTCGAGAGCATTCTCGAGTTCGGCCGGACTGATTGCGAAGCTTTTCAAGTTCCCGAGAACGTCGGTGAACCACAGGCGGATGAGGCGCACACCACGCTCTTCGACCGTCCTCAAGACGTAGTCACGTTGTTGATTCGCCACGGTCACGGCTCCAGTCTGCCGGGCATCGGCTTCGAACAAACAGGGGGCCGACTCGGCGTGAACCGAATCGGCCCCCAGCCCGCTCAGCGGGTCGACGTGCTGACAAGTGAAAGTAAAGGGGAAACTGTCGACCCGTCAGCCGCAAACCGTTTCCAGGAGGAGCCTGGTCACGGTGTACGGATCGACGTTTGCGTTCGGACGACGATCTTCGGCGTAGCCCTGGCCGGACTTCTCGACCTGCCACGGGATACGGATGGAGGCGCCACGATTCGAGACTCCGAAGCTGAATTCGTTCCAAGGAGCGGTCTCGTGCTTGCCGGTGAGGCGGCTCTGGATGTCGTGGCCGTAATTCGTCACGTGCTCCATGACCTTCTTGCTGAGGGCCTTGCATGCAGCGTTGATGGCCTTCATGTCCTTGTCGTTACGCATGGCCTTCGTGGAGAAGTTGGTGTGCGCACCAGCGCCGTTCCAGTCACCCTTCTGCGGCTTGGCATCGAGGCTGATGACCACGTCGTAGTCCTCGGCGATGCGATGCAGCAACCAGCGAGCCACGTGCAGGTGGTCGCTGACGGTGAGGGCATCGGCAGCTCCGATCTGGAACTCCCACTGGCCGGGCATGACTTCGGCGTTGGTGCCTTCGATCATGAGACCGGCATCGAGGCACGCCTGGGTGTGCTCTTCGATGATCTCGCGACCGATGACGCGACCGGTGCCGACTCCGCAGTAGTAGGGACCCTGCGGGAGCGGGAAGCCGCCGCCAGCTGGGAAGCCGAGGGGGCGGCCGTCGAGCTTCATCATCGTGTATTCCTGCTCGATACCGAAGATCATCTCATCGGATGCGAACTGGGCAGCAGCCTTTGCGCAAGATGCACGAGTGTTGGTCGGGTGCGGTTTGCCGGTACGAGCGAGCATGACTTCGCAGAGCACGAGAATGTTGTTGCCGCCGCGCAGCGGATCCGGACATTTGAAGACTGGCTTCAGAACGCAGTCGGACTGTTCGCCGGTGGCCTGATTGGTCGAGGATCCGT
>JBIIKC010000190.1:0-3615 GCA_044233375.1 Ilumatobacteraceae bacterium | reverse complement strand
GCATCGAGGAGAAGAAGGAAACCCGCACCTCCTGCATCGACCACTCCGGCATCCTTCAGAACTGGCAGAAGTTCGGGAGTGCGGTCGAGAGCGGCTCTTCCTGCATCACGAGCAGCGCGCAGTGTTGCACCGAGACCCTCTCCCGATGCCGCTGTAGTGCGCGCCGCTTCGCTTGCCTCACGGACAACCGTGAGGATCGTGCCTTCGATCGGTTTCAGGACCGCTTGATAGGCCGCTGCCGATGCAGCACTCAGGGCATCCGCGAATTCACTCGCAGTGCTCGACGCTTTGGTGGACAACTTTGCCGACAGGCCTCGCAGGATCTGGGACAAAATGACACCCGAGTTACCCCGAGCACCCATCAACGATCCGTGCGAGATCGCTCGACATGTCGGTTCGATGTCGGGAGCCGCCTGGTCGAGTTCGGCCACCACGGCGTCGAGGGTTCGAGCCATGTTGGTCCCCGTGTCACCGTCGGGCACTGGATAGACATTCAGGCGATTGATTCGAGGCGCATGGGCCTTGACCGCGTCCCGGAAGGTCACCACCGTTCGGCGGAGGCGATCGGCGTCGAAACTCTCGGTCGACCCCTCTGGGGTCATGACTCTCGGATTCACCTGCTCGATGGTACTGCTTGGGGGCAATCCTTTTCGCTGGTAGGGTTGTCGAAGTCCAATTAACCATCGGACGGGATCTTGCGGGCCGAATTCACCGGAAACGACGCTATGTAGAGTTTCCGATCGGTCGTTTCCCGTTCGTCCCAACTGATCGAAGGAAGTGCGTGCCATGGCCGCAGTCTGCGAAATCTGCAACAAGCGCCCGTCGTGGGGCATGTCCGTCTCGCACTCCCACGTTCGTACCAAGCGCCGCTGGAATCCGAACATTCAGCGAGTGCGAGCTCTCGTCAATGGCTCACCCCGCCGCCTCAACGTCTGCACCAGTTGCATTCGTGCGGGAAAAGTCACCAAGGTCGGCCGATCGACTCCCGCAGCGGCCAAGTGACGCCGTGCAGGGCGTTGTCAAAGCTTTCGATCCGGGCACTCGCACCGGGATCGTTCTGACCGACTCCGATCTACGAGAGGTCGAACTCCACGAGGACGCCCTCGCAGGCAGCATTCTGCGAACATTGCGACCCGGCCAGAGAGTCGTGTTCGACATGACCTCCGATGGCCTTGCGACTCGACTCCGTCTCGGCTCGGAAGTCGACATGGGAACTCCGGGCTTCTGAAGCCCGCACCACCAGCCCTCCCCCGGGGCAAGCGAGCAAAGTCACACCACCCGAACCGCTTCTCGTCCTGCACGTACTTGGTTCGCTGCAGCGCAGAAGGCAAGATTGTGGCGTGAGGAAAATCGGCTCCAAGCATCCGATCATCGCTGCCCGAATCCCATCCACGACTTCGAAGGCTTTCCCGTTTCGGGTTGTGAGCATTTCTTCGAGGCGTGATAAATCGGTAGCGGTGACCTGAGACTTTCCGTCACACACGTTCCTGTAGCCAATCACACTCCCCCCTATCCACGGCAGACCACGCTGAAGGAGCACTCATGAGCGGAACCACAACCAACGAGCGTTTGAAGAAGTGGGTCGACGACTGGGCATCAGTGATGCAGCCCGACAACATCTACTGGTGTGACGGTTCAGCCGAGGAGTACGACCGTCTGTGTCAGCAACTCGTCGACAGTGGCACCTTCCTCAAACTCGATGAGGCAAAACGACCGAACAGCTACTGGGCTCACAGCGACCCAGGTGACGTTGCCCGAGTCGAGGATCGCACGTTCATCTGCTCGAAGAAAGAAGATGACGCGGGTCCCAACAACAACTGGCGTGAACCTGCTCAGATGCGTGCCGAATTGACCGACCTCTACGCCGGAAGCATGAAGGGACGAACCATGTATGTGGTTCCGTTCAGCATGGGTCCACTCGGCTCTCCGATCGCCCACATCGGCGTTCAGTTGACCGACTCCGCTTACGTCGCAGTCAGCATGCGCATCATGACTCGCATGGGACAAGGCGCCCTGGATGTTCTCGGAACGAAGGATTGGGTACCCTGCTTGCACTCCGTCGGTGCGCCGCTATCGCCAGGTCAAGTCGATTCCGCTTGGCCGTGCAATCCGGACAACAAATACATCGTGCACTTCCCCGAGACGCGTGAGATCTGGTCGTATGGGTCCGGCTATGGCGGCAATGCCCTGCTCGGGAAAAAATGCTTCGCTTTGCGCATTGCCTCGGTCATGGCCCGTGACGACGGATGGCTCGCCGAGCACATGTTGATTCTCAAGTTGACCAGCCCCCAGGGTGAGTCGAAGTACATCGCTGCCGCATTCCCTTCGGCTTGCGGAAAGACCAACTTGGCGATGCTCGTTCCCACCATTCCTGGATGGAAGGCCGAAACCATCGGTGACGACATCTGCTGGATGAAGTTCGGATCCGATGGTCGTCTCTATGCGATCAATCCGGAGGCGGGTTTCTTCGGAGTCGCTCCAGGAACTGGCTTCGACACCAATGCCAATGCCATGCACACGCTGTGGGGCAACTGCATCTTCACCAACACTGCGTTGACTTCCGATGGAGACGTGTGGTGGGAAGGCATGACGGATCAGGCCCCTCCTCGGGCGACCGACTGGAAGGGCAACTCGTGGACTCCGGAAACGGACACGCCGGCGGCTCACCCCAATGCCCGCTTCACTGCTCCCGCTGAGCAATGCCCGTCAGTGGCACCCGAATGGCAAGATCCGGCGGGTGTGCCGATTTCGGCAATTCTGTTCGGTGGTCGCCGTCGCACGACTGTTCCGCTGGTGACTCAGGCTTTCAGCTGGGACCATGGCGTCTTCCTCGGGTCGATCATGGCGAGCGAGACGACCGCGGCACAACAGGGCGCCGTGGGAAATCTTCGATTCGATCCGATGGCGATGTTGCCCTTCTGCGGATACAACATGGCGGACTATTTCGCTCACTGGCTGTCGATCGGGTCGAAGTCGGATCAGACGAAACTTCCCCAGATCTTCTTCGTCAACTGGTTCCGCCGGGACGAGAACGGTCGATTCCTCTGGCCCGGATTCGGCGAGAACAGCCGAGTTCTGAAATGGGTGTTCGAGAGGATCAACGGAACTGCAGATGCGGTTTCGACCCCGATCGGACTCCTGCCCGCATCTGGTGCCCTCGACGTCGATGGACTCGACATCGACGATGCCGACCTCGAGGAACTCATGAGGGTCGACGTCACAGGCTGGAAGTCGGCTCTTCCGCAGATCGAGGAGCATTTCAACCAGTTCGGACCGAAGCTTCCGAACCAGCTCACGGACCACCTGAAGGCTTTGGCTTCAGCTCTGTGAAAGACGAATGACCCCATCTGCAGGTCGCTCGAGTGTCGTTCCTCAGAAGGGGTCGACAGATCGCCGTCGTTTCGGTTCCAACTATTGAGCAGTCAGGACTGACCGACGAGCATGGCTCGGATTCCGAGACCCATCAAGAAGAGACCCCCGAATCCATAGAGCAGGTACATCTTGTGCTTCATCTGATTCCGATAGCTGTAGATGATCGCAACTGCGATCACCCCGACGAATCCGTAGAAGGCGTGGAAAGCGGGAAACTCGAGTTTGTCACGGTTGACGAGGGCA
>JBIIKC010000187.1:0-3660 GCA_044233375.1 Ilumatobacteraceae bacterium | reverse complement strand
ACCTCGACAACAAGCTTTCGAGCCGATGGATCAGGCATGAGATGGGCCTGGAACGACCGACCTCCGGATCCCCCGTGAGTGTGGGCAGATCGTGCTTCGACCTCCACGCGCTGAAGTTCGACACCTGATCCATCCAGGAGAGTGACGAACACTTCTCCATCCGTCGACATGTCAACCGCCGTCGAGTCGATCAGACGCGGCACTCCCAACGTCACGGTACCATCATCGGCGATCACTCCATCGAACAGCCACATCTCTTGGAGATCCTGCGTCTCATCTGCGACGTCATCAGTGCTACTCGACTCGATGAATGCAGAGCGAGAGCTCCGCTCCCGTTCGCTCATGACACGACCGCGGGTGTCGTCGTAGTCACGATTGTTCGCCAAAGATTTGATGACGTGATTCCACGTGCCGACCGAGATCCATCGAGTACCTCCCCCGTAGGACATGAAGTCGTGCGTGTGCCCGGTTTCGCCTGCACGCGGGTCGATCACCACACCACGTTCGGTATCGAAACCCCAATCGGGACGATCAGGTGGGCCCAGTTGACCGTGATCTCCAGCGAAGCGCAGAACTGCATCCCCACCTCCTCGTTCCCCATGGGCACCGCTCGTGTGGAGTAGTCCGTATCCATGACCTGCTTCTTGACCGATCGTGGCAGCGGTTGCGGCAGCCAGAAATGCAGCGCGATATCCGAGCCAAGCACATCCACCGACACCGATCGGAGATCCTGGGGGGTTCGTCAGCCAGAACATGTCCCTGGTCGTCGGTGGTCTCACGATGTCCGGAGAAGCAGTGAATCTGCAGTAGAGATCGTGATAGGCGTCCTTCCAATCGGACCATGACAACCCCAAGACGGAACGTCTCCGTGACGGATCGATGGTGATGTCATCCTCATCAGGCTCGTGTGGGAACGCAGTCCCATCCATGGACATGTAACTCGGAGTCGATCCCGGGGCTGGCCACATTCGCCAGAGGTCCCGCGCCGTGGCGATCAATGTCCTGAGGTCGTAGGTGGACGACACGGTGGCACCTCGCGTCATTCCGGCGCAGGGACCCATTCCCGACGAAATCATTCCCACCGTGCATCGCCAGAAGAGTTCGACGTTCAACACTGATACACCGACACGTCCAACCCGTCTGAACGACACGCGTCGACCGATCGTGTTCGCTGCTCCATCGAGCCCACTGGCTTCCTCGATGTACATCGGTGAGGTTTCTGGATTCACCTCCAGACGAAGTTCGATCGGGTCACCGGTGGTCCATGCAAGAGGGAGTTCGAAATTCCATGTCAGTGAAGTCGACGGCCTCATCTGGTTCTCGGCTTCGATACCCGGCTCGGTCGTGCGCAGTGGCACGGATGGGCTGCTCGGATGCAATGGGCTGAGGGGAAGAGTGACTCCCCCACGTGTTGCGTGCAGAACAGCGTCGACATGGAGCGTTCCCCCTGCGACCCCCACTCCGTCGCTATCGAACCGGTGCATTCCGTAACCGCGCACCACGGTCTTCTTTCCGCCGACATGATCGAAATTGTCATCGATCATCGAACCGGGGGACTGAACCTCGAGTGGCCCGCGCACTGCCTGGGTGACTTCCATTGCCCATGGAACGACATCGACTTCACCACTCAGGGCCTCTCGGTAGTCATCGGGTGGAAGTGCTGAAGGACCGACGCCTTCGAGAGTGACGAAGTCGGATCCCCTCCCGTGCGGAGCCGTCGCAGTCGCATGGATCTCGAACGACCCACTCGGTATCCGCACGCCGTCAACCCAAAATATTGCCGTCATCGAGACCCCGTCATCGATGGGTCGGCCCAATTCGGCCCGACGGACAACTACTCCTGTTCGGTCCCACGTCGGGACGGCCACGTTCACAGCCGGTGTCTCTCGACCGGTCGGCCAGATCACCTGTCCGAGGACTGTACGTGTTCGGCTCGCGGTCAGCCGATCACCGTCCGACGGTGTGGTGATCCGCACAGGAATCTCCGATGGTGTTTCAATAGGAAAGGGCTGGTCAATGTCCCAGAAAACACTGTCGATGAGCACATCGGCACCCTGACCGTCCCCTGTGAATACGCTCAGCCGAACGTCAACCAATTTCGTCCCTGGTGGAGCAGCAACGATCAAGCACGACGTTGCCGGCGTACGCTTCGGACCGAGAACCACCCGATCGAGATCAATCACTCTGCTCGTTGAACTCTTCAATTCCACAACGACCGGCGCGCCGTGATCGCTGGCAAGTCCTACTCTCATGCCGATATAGGTGAATCCAATGGTCCTTGTCCTCACGCCAGGACCAACGGAATCGCCGGCCACAAAAGGAAGTGTGGCTCCGCCGGGACGACTGCGAAAGTCCGGAAGGGCGATCGACAACGCATGAGGTGCGCTCCACGTTCCGTGTGTCGGCGCAACTATTCGGATCGGATCTATTGGGGGTTCATACACATTGCGACCGAACATCCACGCCACGGGACTCTCTGAGCGAGAGGTCAGGAAAAAGTCGGTGTCGCCAACCGGTCGGTCATCAAAATCGATCGACTGGCCTCCCGAAGGAGCCGAGCATCGGTCCAACCATCGGTCGGGAACTTCGACCAGATCATCGACGATCTCGATCGGCCTCCAAGGACCATCCTCGCCCAAAAAAGTTCCGAGTTCCGGCACCGCAGCACCATTCACCGGATCGGGTAGACCGACTGGTTGAACAGGCGCAGCAGTGGTAGGCGGGGCTGAAGGTGGGACGGTCGTCGACGATTGAGGAACTGTTGTCGTCACCTGAGGTTGTGTCGTCGTTGGAAGAGTTGTCGTCGACGTCGGAGCGGTCACATTGAAAGTGACCTTTGCCGTTTCGACAAATTCACCGCCGTTGCAGTAATTGCACACGCCGATCGTGACTGACCCGACAGGTGCCTGAGGGACAGTGAACGTCGCCTGGAGACCACCGTTTCCATTGACCGTGCACGAGGCGACGACAGTTCCTCCCCACGAACCGAACGGTGCATTTGCTGCAACACCGAATCGCACTTGACATGGGGGAGATCCAGGAGCGAATCCCGTGCCCATGACCGTCACCTGTGTCCCGACTGGACCTTGTGCCGGATTCAGCACGATGGTGCCGACTGCCTGAACTGGACCGTTCGGTGCGAGGGTCAAAATGATCGAAGTGACGAGTACGGACGCAGTGACGACAGAACGAGCACTCTTTCGTGTCCGATCCCCCCACCAGGACCGCTTCGCCCACGAGGGCCGAGCCATCAACGGATCATAGCCACGCGCAGAAGGGTCGAGTGCCGACGGCTCCCGTCACCCGATGGTTCGCCGAATGTCCTTCATCAGGAGAATCAGATGGAGGTCATCAGTTGGTGAGCTTTCGAATTCCGGTACGAGGTGAAGATAGAAGTCTCGAGCCTGAGTTGTCTCTGCATGAACGACCAAGCCTCGGCAACCGACCTGTTCTCCCAGTGCGTGAGTTCGAGCAATGACATCCTGAAGGAGTCCGGCTCCAAGGCCCAGACCTTCGTAGTCGATGCTGACTCCCAGACGAGCGAGCAGTGCTACTGGTTGCGGATAGCGCCCGGCACCAAGACGTACCCTGGCCGAAATGTCAGAATCGGAGACACTCGCCATGCACCAGGCATAAAACGCCACGACTGTCTTGGTCTCG
>JBIIKC010000289.1:0-2719 GCA_044233375.1 Ilumatobacteraceae bacterium | reverse complement strand
CTGACTATCTTCAGAGTGATATTCACTTGTGCTCGCTTCGGGAGCCCGAATCCGTAAAGGACCACTATGAAAAACGTTTGCTCAGCTCTGACAAGGAGCTCCCTTGGCGCAACGAAAAGCCATCGTTCCGTGACTGTTCTTGCCGGGTTGGCGCTCGGAGCCGTCCTGGCGGTTGGCACGGCAGTGCCGGCGAGTGCCGCTTCGCTTCCGTCGACGGATCGCATCTATGCGTACGAATGCGGAGGGGCGAATGACTTTCAGCTCCTCGAGATTCAGGCCGATGGCACGGCAACGGCCATCGGCACAGGCATTGATCTCCCTGGCGATCAATGCCCGGCTCAGCCAGCCTGGGACCCGGTGACTCAAAAGGCCTATTTCGTTTCGGCGGGCAACGTGTACTCAACAGATCTCTCCACCGGAGTGTCGACTGTTGTCACTACGACGAGTGGTGCTGCGGGCAATACCAGCGGCGCGAATAACTATCTTCTGACTTCACCTTCTCTTGCTATTGCGCCGGACGGGACGGCATGGGTTCTCAACGAAGGATACGTAGGCACAATTGACCTCGCTACGGGCATTGTCACTGAGATCACAGCGGACCCGAACACGAACCGAGATCAAGGGCTGTACTACATGGAGGCGTTCGCCTACAACGGAGCGGATTCGAAGCTGTATACCATCGACGCCGACGATAAGACGGACGATTCGCAGCCCCTCCCCAACGAGCTGCTCACGGTGGGTCAGACCACGGGAGCAGTTACTCTCGGAACTGGCGTTCCGATCCAGGGATATCAAAACGGAAGTATTGACGATCTTTACACAATGGCCTTCGATTCCAGTGGCCAAGGATGGATGATGGACACGAACAGCTCTTCACAATTGAAGAGCTTCGACACGGCTGGCACGGTTGTAGATCAAGGTGCCGTGCTCATCGGTGCGTCAGCGGTCTCGTACTGCTCAATGTTCATCGCAACACCCTCTTCGGGCGGCGGAGGTGGTGGAGGCGGCTGGTCCCCAGTCGATGACGGATACCTGGATTACCAGAGAGGTCGCGTCGAGGGTGAAGGCAGCACGGATTTGCCGGATACAGGCGGATCAGCGAACACGTTGAATGTCATCGTGGGTCTCGGATGTCTTGCCGTTGGCTCGACGCTCGTGGTGGCTTCTCGGCGACGTCGGTACAGCTGACGCCGGTCGACGCACTTGGTGTCTGAGGGGGTAGCCGTGTCAACGGCTACCCCCTCGAACGTTGTGCAATCCTGAGCGTCTCCGACTTGGGACGCTGGTCCGATTGTCCACTCCTACGCGTTCATCGAAACTGCCGCTGGGGTGAAGTCATCGAGGCAGAGGGTCGCCAGTGGATCAGACGTTCGACTCCTCCCTCGACACCGTTAGCGATTTCGAGTCGAGGTCAAGAAGTCGGAGATGATGGCTGCCACAGCCGCCGGTTCCTGGAACACGAACGAATGCCCAGCATTCGGTACGAGGACCAAGCGCGCACCTGGGATGAGCGCAGCCATACGCCTGCTGTTGATCGGGGGCGTGATGATGTCTTGACTGCCTGTGATGACAAGTGTCGGAATGGTGATCCTGCGCAGATCATCGATGTTTGCGTCACTTTCGAGCCACGGATCCTCCGCCGCAACCATCGCGTCTCGCGTTTCATCGGGAGTCTCGCTCTGCGGGTAAGCGCCGCTGTCGATCGCTTCGGTGAGCCGCTCCAGGAAACGCTGACCAGCAGCACGCCCACCGTCCGGATAGTTGGTGCGCAAGTAATCAGTGTCCGATGAGGAGTCGCTGTCGATGTCTTGAACCCACTGGGGTCCGAGGACCGCCTGCGAGCCACCCGGGTTCGTGCCCGCCAAGACGAGTGCTCGCACGTCGGCGGGATGACGTACTGCGAGTCTCTGTGCGATGAATCCCCCCATCGACCAGCCCAGCACATCGACCGCGGCTCCGGGCGAGACCTGCGACAAGAAGTCATTCACCCAATCAGCTGCCAGGTCGAAGTCCCACGTGCTGGGGGCCTCACCGGAGCCTCCCAATCCTGGGTAGTCGAAGACGATGACTCGATGCTGTGCGGCAAGTTCGGCCAGGAAGGCAGTATCCCACTCGTTCATCGGTGAAGCAGTGCCATTGAGAAGTAACAGTGGTGAACCGGACCCGAGTTCCGCCCACGCAAACGTCGTGCCAGCCGCGCGAATGGTCTGAACGTCCAGCTGAACCGAGTTCCAGGCGAGTGGCTCGGCATCCTGTGGTTGCGAGGCGACGCATCCGCCAGTCATCAGTGTTGCGGCAGCAATGCACGCAGCTCCGAATGTTGTTGCCATGTGCCGCATTCGAATCACAGGCTCAGTATCCCCGAAAGGATGGCGCAAAATGCTGCGGTTTCTTCGTCGATGCAGACAGCCTCCGACGTCGGATCCGCTTGGGACGACTGACTAGGGTACGGATCAAGTCGTCAGTATTCGAGGAATGAAATGGCCAGAGCGAGAACTGTTGTCCCTCTCCTTGTCTTGATGTTCGGTGTGGTCGGGTGTGGCAAACAATCGTCGACATCGACCGAACCGGATTCGATCTCATCCACGTCCGCATCTCAAGTCGAGGTGGCGACGAGCCTGATGCCGACAACTTCCACTCCGGTTGAACGCGTCAATGTCTTCTTGCGTTGGATCGGGAGTGGGGGTGGGAATGTCAGCGCAGATCCACCGCTGCTCTC
>JBIIKC010000185.1:0-3677 GCA_044233375.1 Ilumatobacteraceae bacterium | reverse complement strand
ACTCGCAAGCGAACACTCGACACGCCACATCGTCCTGTTGTCGTCGGCACTCGTGTACGGAGCATGGCCGAACAACCCGGTACCCCTGACGGAAGAGGCGGCACTTCGTCCCGATTTCGGATTCGCCTTCGCTCGCCAGTTGGCCACTGTTGAACAGTTGGTCGACGACTGGCGTGAGCGACACCCGGATCGCTCTGTGACCGTTCTTCGTCCTGTTCCTGCAATGGCTCAGGACGGAACATCGGGTCTCGTGCGTGCTCTCGCCGCAGGTGTCGGCGGACGAATGGGCGAAGAGGACGTCCCGGCCCAATTCGTTCACCTCGACGACCTCGCCGATGCAGTCGTGTTGGCGGTCAGTCGTCAGCTGGACGGGATCTACAACGTTGCTCCCGACGGGTATGTACCAGGATCACGTGTGCGCTCACTGTCCGGCATGGTTCCACGAGTGCGTCTTCCGGGTCGAACCGCCGAGATCGTTGCCGACCTGCAGTGGCGATTCCAGCGCGGACCCATCCCCCCTGGTCTACGTCCCTATGTGCGATCGCCTTGGCTCGTGTCGAATGATCGAATGCGAGCCGAGGGATGGAGTCCGACGGTGACGAACGAACAAGCCTTCGTCGAAGGAACCGACGCCAAGTGGTGGACGATGCTGACTCCGAAGCGTAAGCAGGAGCTCGCACTCGGCGCCGCCGCCATTGGTCTGGTCGCCGTTATTGCATCACTGACGTCGTGGTTGCGTCGCCGGCGTCGTCGTTGAGCAAAGCCGCCAACGCTGTCTCGACGAGATTCACCGGGATGAACCCGAGGCGACCCGCTGCATGGGTGCACAAACCGATGAGATGGCCCGCCTTGCTCACGAGTGGCGCACCCTCTGCGACTTTCGAGGCGTCGAAGTCGAAAGTCGCGTAGGTATCAAGGGCAACGATGACATTGTCGAGCGGTTGGCCGATGACGAATTCGAGGGGAGTCTCGATGAGCACCATGACCGGTTGACCCGGCACGTATTCGAAGCCGTTGGTGCCGAGTCCACTCGCTTTGATGTCGGCGCGAGCTCCAGTTGTCGACTCATCGGAAACCGACAGGACTGCGATGTGCAGTTCGGGAAGCGTGTGCAGAATTCGACTGCGAACCATCTGTCCGTTCGGAAGTCGCACATCGATCGATTCGATTCCGCTGACAGCAGCCATCGTCGTGAGGAGGTGTTCTCCGCTTTCGGAGAGAATTCCCATTGCCCGCGCCGATGTGGCGACTGGAATCGTCGTAGTCGTCGTCGATGTCGCAGGGAGTTGGCTCGGTCGTGTGACCGTGGAGATGGCTTCACCAGCGAATCTGAACTTCTCGATCAGACGTGAGCCAAACGCAACGCGGGGCGTCTCGATTTGGGTCGCAGGTTCGACGGGGGCGGGAGCAGGTTGCCGATCTGGACTGGGACGCGGGTAATCGAAGGATGCCACCTGAAGGCGCGAGTTGGCCAAAGCCACGACATCGTGGGGATCCGAGCGCAGCGAATCGGGCTGGAGCGCCAGGACGAGAGCGACGCAGAGTACGACTCCGGCCACGGTGACGACTCCGATGAGAGTGCGTCCGTTCCGGCCGATGTTGATCGGGCGTGAGTCGACCGCAGTCACCGATGCAAATCCGATTTCGGAAGGATGCCTCCACACGCGTTCATGAGGAGGCAGTGGGGCCGGGGAGTCAGCCCCTGAGCGCCGGGAGGGCTCGTCCGCCCCGAATCCGTCGACATCCTCGAAATGGCCACTCACAGGCCCAACGGTAGTGAAGTTCATCGCTGAGAAGGTCGCGGGCTGCCCAGATGGCCTCAACCGCCCGGTAGCCATGCACCGATACGCTCATGGTGTGGATCGAAGTGTCGTCGAGCAGTCCGAGGTCCGCCATGATCTCGTCGATCGATACCTGACGAATGACGAATGGATTGCCATCGAAACCCACGAACTGTCGGTCGGGGAACTGTACGACTGGGCCGTACGACCGGATTGCGGCGCTGTTGTGGTCTTTTCCGGCACGATTCGGGACCACTCGGTCGAAGGTTCCGAGATCCGCTCCGGTGTCGAGTTCCTCGATTACGAGGCTTACACGCCTGAGGCGATCAGCCGGATGCGCGGGATCGTCGACCAGGCTCGCTCCACGTGGCCGGATCTCGGCCGCATTGCTCTGGTGCACAGGATCGGGCGAATCGAGTTGGGGGACAGTTCCGTTCTGGTCGTGGTTTCGGCTCCGCACCGGCCTGAGGCATTCGAAGCAGCTCGGTTCGCAATCGATGCTTTGAAGAGTTCCGTTCCGATTTGGAAGCACGAGACGTGGAACGGTGGGAGTGGGTGGGGAGTGGGTGCACAACAGATTTCTGCCGTTCCGCATCCCAATGAGGGTTCGGTCTCGTGAACTTGTTGTTGACCATTGCAGTCGTGGTGGGTGCTCTTGCGCTCATCGCAGTTCTCATCAACCGGCGGGCTCGAGTTGCCGATGACAGCGTTGCCGAGTTCCGCCGTCAGTTGGGTGCGCTGTCACCCGATGCGAGCCGTCCAGTGATTCGTCCACAGCGCTTGACGGAACGTCGCGGTGTCGACAGTGGAAACCAGCAGGACGGCGACGACGGAACGGAGAGCGAGGCGAACGAATATGGCTCGTGACCTCGCAATCGACCTCGGCACGGCCAACACACTCGTCTACATGCAGGGCAAGGGCATTGTGCTCAACGAGCCATCAGTGATCGCCCTGAACCGCAAGACGGGTGAGGTGCTGGCGACAGGGCACGAGGCTTGGCACATGATTGGACGAACCCCTGGTTACATCGTCGCCGTTCGTCCGCTGCGCGGAGGGGCGATCACCGACTTCGATGTCACCGAGAGAATGATCCGTCTGCTGCTTCAGCGCGTAGGAGTGAGCCGTTTCACGCGACCAAAAGTGGTCATTTGCGTGCCATCTGCGATCACCGAGGTCGAACGACGCGCGGTGACCGATGCTGCGCGCCGTGCCGGTGCTGCCGATGCACAGCTCATCGAGCAGCCCATGGCCGCTGCAATCGGCGCCCAACTTCCGATCGACGAGCCGGTGGGAAACATGGTCATCGACATCGGTGGAGGAACGACCGAATCTGCTGTCATCAGTCTCGGTGGAATTGTTGCTCTCGAGGCTGTTCGAGTCGGAAGTTTCGACATCGACAATGCGATTCAGAACTACATGCGACGAGAGCATGGAATTGCTGTCGGTGAGCGAACAGCAGAAGAGATCAAGGTCGCTATCGGATCAGCAGCTGCGACCGAGGGAGAATTCGAGGCTGAGGTGAGCGGCCGCGACCTGATGATGGGTCTCCCGAAAACAGTGGTCTTGACCCCCGAAGAAGTTCGTTATGCGATCGACGATGTCGTCACCCAGATCGTTCAGTCGGTGGTGCGATGTCTTTCGAACACTCCGGCGGAATTGGCCCAAGACTTCTTGGTACGAGGGATGTATCTCGTCGGTGGAGGCGGTCTGTTGCGTGGCTTGGTCGAAAGAATCGAACGTGAGACTCAGGTCCCGGTGCGGATGTCGCAGATGCCTCTCGAGGCCGTGGTCCTCGGGGCAGGTCACTGCATCGAGAACTACGACCAGTTGAAGAGAATGTTCATGGGTCAGCGACGCTGAGATCGTTCCAAGGGGAAGCATGGATCTTGGGGGCG
>JBIIKC010000186.1:0-3677 GCA_044233375.1 Ilumatobacteraceae bacterium | reverse complement strand
GGCAGATCGCCGAGATCTTCCTCTTGTGGTCGAACCTTCTTCGAGTTGTAGGAATTGATGAAAGTGTTCGTGAGGATTCGAAACAGCCAGGCACGAAGATTCGTTCCTGTTTCGAACGAGTCGTAGGACTTGAAAGCTTTGAGCATCGTGTCCTGAACGAGATCCTCGGCATCGGCGCGATTGCGGGTCATCCGCAGAGCTGTTCCGAAGAGTTGTGGTGCAATCGGCATCGCATCGTCGGCGAAGGTGCGCTGGTCGGCCATGTCGAGCTCTTCTGTCCGGTTTCCCGGTTCAGCTTCTCATCCGAGTCGGATCCGACTGGGATGGACGGTCGAGACCATCGACGAAGCTGTCGAGGGATCGGACGAATCTCTCCATCAACGTTGCGAGCTGTTCGAACTCGATGGGCTCGTAGGCGGACATGATGTGCCGGAGAAGTTCTTCACGACGAGCGGCAGCCTCAGCATGGCGTGCGTGACCGGACGCGGACGCTGACACCATGACAACCCGCTTGTCGGCTGTTCCTGTGCACCGCTGTGCCAAACCGAACTTCTCGAGCCGTTGCACTGCACGCGTCGCAGTGGACGGATCGACCCGGAGTGCTTCGGCGAGGTCGCCCATTCGCCATTCGGGCTGTTGGACGAGGAGATCGAGTGTGTCCATCTGACCGATCTCGAGGGCATCTTCGCCAACGCCGAAGAAATGCTCGATGAGCCGGCCCATGGATGCACCGCGTCGCACCTCGCGCCAGGCGCGACCGACGCGCAACGCATTTTCGCGTTGTGTCGGGTCGTGGAAGTCGACTCTGGCTCGATCGGGGGAGGCCACCTCGTCCTCAGAGTACAAGCACAGAACTAGGGTGCGGTCGATGGAGTCACCCCTCGCTGCTCTCGGAGTCATCGCTTCTCAAAGCGCGATGGTGACTGCCACGCTGCGTCATATCGAGTTGTTCACCTTGCGAGGCCTCGTCACGTTGATGTGGCACGAAGTTCCCTCGTCGATCTCCCACGGACCTGGGGCGATCGTCGCGTGCGGAGGTGCCATGGGAGGTCTTCTCGGACCGGCTGACGGGCTCTATCAAGAAATCGGGGAGCGATGGTCGAGTCGTGGAGTGCCGGTCGTGCGCGTGTCGTATCGACGACCGAACGATCTCGATGCATGTTGTCTGGATGTTGCTGCAACAGTGCAGATGGCGATCGAAGCCGGAGCAGAGCGCGTCGTCGTTATGGGACACTCGTTCGGCGGTGCTGTTGCGCTGCGAGTCGGCGTGGCCATGGACGAAGCAGCCGGCGTCGTCACGTTCGCGACTCAATCAGCTGGCTGTGAAATTGCCCCGGGCTTGCGCGGTCGACCCCTTCTTCTCTTTCACGGGGACAACGACGAAATCTTGCCGCTTCAGAGCAGTGAAATCGTCGCTGCAATGGCAGGGCGCGGAGAAGTCGTCGTATGTCCTGGTGATGGTCATCTGCTCGTGAAGAGCGGCGAGTTCATTATCGACCGACTCGAGCAGTGGATTCCGGAGACTCTCGGGGCTTCCGTCTAGGAAAGCCCAACCCCGAGAATCGAACGGATCACTCGACTCCGTCGCCCGGGAGCTCCGAGCCGGAATCTTCCATGTCGGGGTTCTGCGACCGGTAGTACTCCCATTCCTCGACACGCGTGCCATCGGGGAGGGTGCAATAACCGACCTGGCCATCGGTCTCGTCGACGATCTCCAGCGTTCCACCTTGCTCGATGCAGAACTCAGAGGCCGGGTTTGCGATCTGCGAAGAGTCATCGGAACCTGACGTCGGCTCTGTGGTCGACGGCGAGTCGCCACTGCCACATGCTGCAGCGAATGGCATGATGGCGGCCACAGCGATGACCATCGAATTGCGACGAATGTTCATGTCAGCTCCTTTCACCCGTACCGGCGGTACGAAATGGAGCCCGAGAGGAGAATCGAACTCCTGACCTACGCATTACGAGTGCGTTGCTCTACCGACTGAGCTACCCGGGCGATGGAGGGTCATGTTACCGGTTGAGTCTCGGGCGAACCATTCGCTGAAAAATCCGACTCCGGGAAACCCGATCTTTCAACGTCCGAGTCGGGAATGCGGAGGATGCCGCGGTTCTGGAACGTCGACACCTGCGCTGCGCAAGAGGATGTCGATCTCTTCGATGTGATAGTCGGCGAGCGTCCACAGATCCGGGACCAGGTCACGGGCAGCAACCAAACCGAAATCCAGACGATCGAGGCAGCTGTGGACGGTGATGTTCAATCCCATCCCATCGGTCACGATCGAGATCGGGATGTACTGATCGAGTCGGGCTCCTGCGAAGTAGCGCGGTTGGCGAGGGCCGGGAACGTTCGACACGACGACATTCGTCGGGAGATTGATTCGGTCTGCGAGACGAAGTCGAGATGCAAGACGGAGTGCTGCAGTCGCGATGACAGGAGAGGTTGCCTGAGTTCCCTCGGAGATCGTGTCTGCTGGAATCAACTCGAATTGCCTCTTCGCATCCTCCATTGCAACTTGGCACAGGCGGACGCGCTCGAGAGGATCATCGGCAAGCGTCGGCAGTTCAGCGACGATCGCTGAGACGCGAGTGCTCCACGGATCGTCTTCATCGCCTGTTCGAATCGAAACGGGCACCATCGCGCGCAGTTCCCGATTCGGCAAGGCGTCCTTGTCGATCAGATACCGACGCAACGCACCCGAACACACGGCCATGACGACGTCGTTGACCGTTCCTCCGGTTGCATCCTTGAGAAGTTTGATGTTGCTGATCCAAGTCGAGCGCATGGCGAAGCGTCGATGTGCTGTGATCGTGCGATTCCACGGCGTGGGCGGCGCTGGACTGAGCGGAAGGCGAACACGTCTTTCGTTGTCGGGTCTCGCCGACTCGGAACGGCCGACACGTCGAACGCTGCGCCGAAGTTGTGCTGCCGCTTGTCCGACACCGGAGGCGCCGACCATGTCAGCGAGAGCCTGGCCGAGTCGCAATTGCAGTCGCATCGCCTTCACCGGATTGGCAGCGAGGGATGTGAACGTGCGTTGCAGCAGTTCGATCGGACTCGGAATCGGCTCCGGTTCCCACGGGACGGGGTCCGGGTACTCCGGCGAGTCGGGTTCGGCCTCTGTGAGCATGTTCAGCAGGAGCATTCCCGCCGCTCCATCGATCGTCGCATGATGGAGTTTGGTGAGCATCGCCCATCGTCCGTCGGCAAGACCTTCGATGACGTAGACCTCCCACAACGGGCGCGTTCGATCCATGGGACGTCCGATGATGCGTGCAACCTGCTCAGTGAGTTGATCGTCCGAACCGGGAGGAGCAAGACCGAGATGGCGAATGTGATAGTCCAGATCGAAATCTGGATCGTCGATCCAATATGGATGATCGAGACCGAATGGAACTTCCACGAGACGCCGACGCAGGGGCTCGGCGCGTCCGATCATCGAGCCGAACTTTCGACGGACTGCTTCGAAGGGAGCGAAGTCATGGGACGGCCGCGTATAGATGGCAAGGCCGTTCACATGACCGAAGGTCGTTGGAGTTTCCAGATACAGAAAACTTGCGTCGAGACCGGCCAACTGACGCATGGCGAAACCCACCTTCGGAGTCGACCCCCCGCCGGCTCTGGGCTGACGTTACACCGTGATATTGGGCAGGGACAGAAGCAGATTTTCGAGAAG
>JBIIKC010000184.1:0-3678 GCA_044233375.1 Ilumatobacteraceae bacterium | reverse complement strand
GATGCTCCGCACGTCGTCGTAGCGGGTGACGAGCCATCCTCCGATGTCGGATACGAACATCGGACCACTTCGTCGGCGCAGATCGGAAAAGATGGGATACGGACACGCAAGGGCCGACTGCTCGCGGCGGATCAGCGCCGCTACCCGTCCTTCGAGTTCGCCTTCATCGGTTTCCATCGAATCGGACATCCGCCGCCCTCCCCTCGGACCTCGACTGCCTGAGGACCTCATCTGACGTGGACTCCATCGTCGCGTACGGTCGAAGACCGATCCAACCGCTGGATTAGTTTGTCGAAAGGTGGTGGAAGAACCGCTGAAGGGGGTCAGTGGACATGGACACGAGTTCGGTCACGAGTTCGGGCGCGACGACTCACTCGTCCTTTTGCAGGGTGTGTCACGCAAGCTGCCCCGTGGAAGTCGACGTACGGATGGGGCGAGTCACTGCCGTCCGCGGCATTCCCGCCGATCCTCTCTTTGCTGGCTACACCTGCATCAAGGGTCGTCAGCTCCCCGACCAGATGTCCCATCCAGGTCGAATCCTCCGACCACTGATGCGGCGTTCCGATGGCTCGTTCGAGGAAACAACATCGCCTGTCGCTCTGGATCACATCGCCACATCGCTACAGCGGATCATCGACGAGCACGGGCCGCGTTCGATCGCGACATACACCGGCACCGGCGGATACCAGAATTGTCTGTCCGTTCCCTCGGCGAAAGCCTTTCACCAAGCGATCGGATCCTCGTCGTTCTACACGTCGCTGACCATCGACCAACCTGCCAAGGCGACAGCTCCGTTCCGCACAGGAATTTGGGAGGCCGGCTACCAGAACTTCAGCCAAGCCGAAGTGCTCATGGCGATCGGATACAACCCTTTGGTCTCGAGTTTTGGTCCGGTTGGAGGTCTGCAGGGAACGAACCCCTTCGTCACGCTGCGCCAAGCCCGCGAACGCGGAATGAAACTCGTCGTCATCGATCCTCGGCGCACCGAGCTGGCAACCCAGGCCGACGTCCACCTTGCGATTCGTCCCGGCGAAGACCCGACTCTGCTCGCCGGAATGACCAAAATCATCCTCGACGAGGATCTTTTCGATCACGAATTCTGCGAACGGTGGGTGGGTGATCTCGACGCCCTTGCCCGATCGGTTCACACATTCGATCTCGAGTACGTGGCGCGACGATGCGCCGTCCCGGCCGAGGACATCGTCACTGCCACACGCCTCTTTGCCACCGCGCGTACGGGAACCGCAGGAGCTGGAACTGGACCCAACATGGCGCCGCACTCGAGCATGGTGGAGCATTTCGTCATCGTTCTGAACACGCTCTGCGGTCGCGTCAACCGCGCCGGGGACACAGTGGATGCCGGATTCTTTCTCTACCCGGACACACCTCGGAAAGCCCAAGTGGCGGCGGCGCGCAATCCGACACCTGGACCCCATGCCCGCATTCGCGGGTTGCGCGGCATCCGAGGCGAAATGCCCACAACCACACTCGCCGAAGAGATTCTCACCCCGGGCGAAGGGCGTATCCGGGCCTTGATCGTTTCCGGCGGCAACCCAGTTGTGGCTTGGCCCGATCAGGAATTGACGATCTCAGCCATGAAAGATCTCGACTTGCTCGTCGTCGTGGATCATCGCATGTCCGCTACCGCCGAATTCGCCGATGTCGTTCTTGCACCCACGTTGTCCCTCGAACGAGCGGATGTTCCGCATCTGATGGATCGCTGGTTCAACGCCCCCTACACCAACTACACGCCGGCCGTCGTTCCTCGAGGCGGAGACGTGCTCAACGAATGGGAGGTGTACTGGGAATTGGCCAAGCGGCTCGGGGTCGCCCTTCCTTTCCCGGGCGGCGACGCCCCCGTCGACCGCCACCCCTCCGATGACGAGATCATCGATCTTGCCTATGCGGGATCCCGCATGTCAGTCGACGAAATTCGACGTAACCGGATGCGCATTCATCCCGAGAGAGCGATCGTTGTGCAGCCCGCTGATCCGTCGTGTTCAGCGGTGTTCACCCTGTGTCCCGAGGACATCGCCGAGGAGATCGGCTCGATACGGCTCGAGATCTCATCGGCCGAATTGCTCGACGTCGCCGATGCCGACTATCCGTTCCGACTCGTGAGTCGACGTATGAAGCACGTCCTCAATTCCCTTGGAACCGAACTCCCTGGTCTCGCTGCAAAGGGAACCACCAATCCGGCGTTCATGAACCCCGAAGACCTGGAAGATCTCGGGATCAGCGAGGGTGACGTCATCGAGATCACTTCTCCGCGATCGAGTATCTTGGCTGTCGTCACCCCGGCCCCGGACGTACGACGGTCGGTGATCTCCATGGCCCACTCATGGGGAGGTTCGTCACTCAGCGACGAGAAGGTGCGCGACATCGGGTCACCGACCAATCGACTGGTAGCTGTCGACAAGGGTCATGACAGAATCACGGGCATGGTGGTGCAAAGTGCACTTCCCGTCCGGGTGCGCCTCGTCGAGCGCTTGACAACTATCTGAACTGGAGATCCCATGAGGCCAATCGAAACTGTCAACGCGTTCATCGCCGCTCTCGAGGCCAACGACCTCGACCTGGCGTGCTCGATGGTGACCGACGATTGTGAGTACGACAACGTCCCGATGATCAAGGTGTTCGGTCCCGACGGAATCAAAGGCATCCTCGGACCCATGTTTGCTCAATGTGCCGAGATCGAATGGATCGTCCACCGCCAGGCAGAGTCCGGTCAGGTGGTTTTCAACGAGCGACTCGATCGGTTCAAGATGCCGTTCGGGTGGATCGAACTCCCGGTGAACGGTGTGTGGGAGGTACGTGACGGCAAGATCTCACTCTGGCGCGACTACTTCGATGCCGCCAGTTATCTCAAACAAATGCCCAGTCAGCCCACAGGCTGACACACCACCTCAGACGTGACTTTCGCCGAGGTAGCTCGCTGTGATCAAGCTGCGATTCTTTGCGAGATCGCTCGCCTTACCCTCCATCGCCAATTCCCCGTGACTGAGAACATAAGCCCTGTCGGCAACGCCGAGGGCCATGTGCACGTGTTGTTCGACGAGGAGAACGCCGGCTCCGGTCTCATCTGCGATCTGCCGCAGGATCGGGAGAAGTCGTTCCACGATGATCGGCGCAAGTCCGAGACTCATCTCGTCGACCATGAGCAGACGAGGGTTCACGGTCAACGCACGCGCCATCGCCAGCATCTGCTGTTCTCCACCCGAGAGAAGTCCAGCACGCCTGTCGAGAATCGGTTCGAGCGCGGGGAAAAATGACAGTGCCCTCGCAATATCTGCTGATCCCTTGGCTGCGCCAAGTTTCAAGTTCTCTCCGACGGTCAATTGGTAGAACAGTGACCGCCCCTCGGGAACGTGAGCCAGACCATCACGCGCGATGAGGTGAGGACGACGGCCCTTCACGGACCTTCCGAAGATTTCGATATCGCCCGAGATCACCGGAACGAGTCCGGATGCAGTGAGCAAGGTGGTGGTCTTGCCTGCTCCATTGGGGCCGAGAAGGGCAACGACCTCACCAGCATCGACATGGAGATCGAGATCGCGTACGACAGCAACGCCGTTGTATCCAGTGCAGAGTTGCTTGGCCTCGAACAGCCTGGTCATGACGCCGCCTCCGTCGAGCTGCTTCCCAAGTAGGCCTCGATCACCTTCGGGTTCTTCTTGA
>JBIIKC010000183.1:0-3687 GCA_044233375.1 Ilumatobacteraceae bacterium | reverse complement strand
CCACCGACGCGTAGTTCGTGAGACCGGCCACGAGGTGGGAAGTCCGCGCGAGGAGCTCTTCGAGTCGTCCGTGCGCACCATCGAAGAACTGCCGAACTTGGGTGACCTTGACGTCGTCGAGGCGACCAGGCTGGGTCAGGTGATCGACGAAGAAACGGTATCCCTTGTCGGTCGGCACTCGCCCTGCCGAGGTGTGCGGCTGAGCGAGAAAGCCTTCTTGTTCGAGGACGGCCATTTCGTTGCGCACAGTCGCCGAGGACACGTTGATGTAGGGCGCGTTGGCAATATGTGTCGAGCCGACTGGTTGCCCCGTGCCGATGTACTCCTGTACGACAGCTCGAAGGATGGCGGTCTTTCGATCATCAAGCATGACGTCGTCAGGATATCCGGGAATGGCGAGGGCTCAGTCGAGAGCCTTGTAGCGAGCCAGTGCCACATCTCTTTCCACGCTGTGATCCACGATCGGTGGCACATAACCGAGTGGCACACCCGCGCCTTTTCGCTTGGAATCGAATGGGGCGTGGATAGAGCCGGCAGGAAGCGACTCGAGTTCGGGCACGAATCGGCGAACGTAGTCGCCGTCCGGGTCGTACCGCTCACCCTGGAGAACCGGGTTGAACACCCGAAAGTATGGAGCTGCATCCGTACCCGTTCCTGCAGTCCACTGCCATCCGTGAGCGTTGCTCGCGAGGTCGCCGTCGACGAGGTGCTGCATGAAGAACTTGGCACCCCACTGCCACGGGAGATGGAGGTCCTTGACGAGAAAACTGGCCACGATCATGCGAGTGCGATTGTGCATCCACCCGGTAGTCGACAATTCACGCATCGCTGCATCGACGATCGGATATCCCGTCTCGCCCCGGCACCACGCCGCGAAGTGCTCCTGCGCGCGTGCACCCGTCTCGAACTCGATGCTGTCGAATTTGCGATTCAGGTTGCGCCAACTCGATTCTGGAACACGATGCAACACATCTGCATAGAACTCGCGCCATGCAAGCTCACTGCGATACGACTCGTGAGACTTTCCTGTACGGAGATCGGCCAACAATTGCCGGGGATGCACCAGTCCCCAGCGCAGCGCCGTCGACAGTCGACTCGAACCTGGGACGCCCGGAAGGTTTCGCCGCTCGGAGTACCCATCGAGGCCGTCGTTTCCCCGGTCTCGGAACTCCTCCCACTGGGTGTGTACGCCGTCTTCACTCGACGGCGGGAGATCGAAGGTGACCTCGGGTGCCGAGGGCAGAGAATCGCTGACGACATCCCCGCGTCCGCACCACGACGGTTTCGACGGAGCGTCGATTGGTCGACCCCATCCGTGTTCGAGCCAACGACGGGAGAATGGTGTGAAAACCGAGTACGGCGAACCATCGTCTTTCATGACTGTTCCAGGATCGACCGCATAGGGCGAACCCACGACATGAAGACGGCGTCCAGAAGATTCGAGACGCTCTCGTACAGCAGCATCTCGACGCATTCCATACGGAGCGAAATCTCCGGCGATGAACACGTCGCGCGAGCCGACTTCTTCGGCGACCGCAGCGACGACATCGACGGGATCACCGGTGCGGATCACGAGCGCTCCACCCATCGATTCATCCAGATTCCGTAGAGCATTCATCAAGTACGCCCGCCGGGGTACACCTGAGACGTCGAGCAGTGCGGGATCGAGGACGAACAATGGCACCACGTCAGCGTGATTGGCGAGCGCGGTGACGAGAGCTGGATTGTCGGCGAGACGCAGATCACGCCGGAACCACATCACCGCACGCGTCATGACGGCGCGCCATTCCTGTTGCGAAGCGCGTTGCCGTGTGCAGAGAAACCCTCAGCATCTGCGAGCGCCACGATCGAAGGCGCCAGCCGTTCGAGCGCACTGCGACTCGCACGTGCGACGGCTGTCCGCTTCACGAACGAATCGACTGTGACCCCACCGTTCACTCGCGCGAATCCATTCGTCGGCAACGATGCTGGGCAGCCGATGAGGAAGTTCGCGGCAGCGAAGGGCGTCGACTGGCCGAGGAGGATTTCGCCGGCATGGACGAGCATCTCGAGGGTCTGCTGTTCGACGGACTCGTCGACGACCAATTGCAGATGTTCTGGGGCGAATCGGTTGGCGACTCCAGCTGCTTCTTCGAGGTCGTTCACCAGCACACATCCTCCGTTCACACCGAGCGAGGAGCGCACTGCCGCGGCTCGCTCCGATGGAAGACCGGCGACGTGAATACGCAGTCGCTCCTCTGTGGCTCGAGCCAGATCTCGACTCGCAGTGACGAACAATGTGCAACTGTCCGTCCCGTGCTCGGCTTCGGTCATCAGGTCGAGAGCGAGAACATCTGGATCAGCTGTGTCATCGGCGATGACAACACTCTCCGTCGGCCCGAGTGCAAGATGCACCGCCGTGCCGTATCGCTGAACTTCGAGTTGCGCCACCGTGACCGGCAGCGAGCCCGGTCCCATGATCTTGACGACTCTCGGGATCGTCTCGGTTCCACAGGCGAGAGCAGCAATGCCGGCAGGGCCGTTGACGCGGAACACCTCCCGCAATCCGAGCTCGCGCGCCACCATCAAGACCGCAGGATCCACTTCACCGGCACCGCCTGGCTTGGGTGGCACGACGACGGCCACTTGTGGAACTCCGGCGACAACTGCCGGTCCACCGAGTTGAGCCAGCACACTCGGATAGCTCGCCTTGCCGCTCGGGCAGAAAAGCCCTGCTGACGAAATCGGCGTGACTCGCTCCCCAATTCGCAAGCCTGGCTCGCTCTCGAATTCCCAGTTCTTCAACTGCTTGAGCAACTCTGCGTTGAATCGCTTGATGTGCACCACCATGTCGGTGATTGCCTCACGGACATGGGGTTCGACCTTGTTCGCAGCTGCATCCCATTCGGCATCAGCAACCCGAAGGTTCGAGGGAGAAACTTCGATCTTGTCGAAGGTGCGCAAAGCATCGCAGACTGCTGCGTCACCGCGGGCTCTCACATCTTCGATCAGGGAGGAGATCTGATCTCGCAGCGAGCCCGAGATGCTCTTGTCGAGATCTCTATCGACGAGCGAAACCTTGTCCGTCTCGGAGAGCTCCGACCAGACGAGAGTGCGAAGAATCGACGAAGTCATCGCAGGTCAGGGTATCGGTCGCTCAGTCGTCGAGTTTCAGAGCCGAGATGAAGACGTCACCGGGGACTTCTACCCGGCCGATGGCCTTCATCTTCTTCTTGCCCTCTTTTTGTTTCTCGAGCAACTTGCGTTTACGAGTGATGTCGCCGCCGTAGCACTTGGCGAGAACGTCCTTGCGCTTGGCCTTGACCGTCTCACGGGCGATGACCTTACCCCCGATTGCGGCCTGAATCGGAACGTCGAACATCTGTCGCGGGATGAGTTCCTTCAACTTCTCGCACATTCTTCGCCCGTAGTCGAAAGACTTGTCCCGATGCACGATCGTCGAAAATGCATCGGCAGTGATTCCATTGAGGAGAAGATCCACTTTGGCAAGGTTGCTCCGCTGATATCCAGCGAGTTCGTAGTCGAGACTTGCGTATCCCTGCGTCCGGCTCTTCATCTGGTCGAAGAAGTCGACGACGACTTCAGCGAGAGGAATCGAATAGTGCAGTTCCACGCGCTCGGGTGACAGGTACTCGATCTTCGACATGTCACCGCGGCGCGACTGGCACAGTTCCATCAACGTCCCCG
>JBIIKC010000182.1:0-3700 GCA_044233375.1 Ilumatobacteraceae bacterium | reverse complement strand
AGTCTTTCCACCGAATCGCCACCGACGATCGTCGAGATGCCGAGTTCGCGACCGTTGCGCAAGAAGTACGTCAACGATGCATCAGGCATCAGATCGCCATCGGGAACGACGAGAAGAATCCGGGGAAGGATGTCGTCGGCGGTCTCCATTCCAGCTTTGGCCCTCAGATGACGTTGGCGGTCGTCGAGCACACTCTCGATCCGGGCGACGAGAGCCCGAGCATCGTCGTGATCGAGCGCCACGGAGCGAGCGAAATGAGCATCGAGTCCGATCGTTCGGGTGTGGGGGAGCCATCGGGTCCAACCCCATTCGGGTCGCTCCGGGGCGACGATGCAGAGTGCGAGGTCGTTCGGGCTGCACTGACACACAGCCTGGGCAACCAGCCAGTTCATCGCGTCGCTTCGAGCCGTCCGATCTCCGACGATTCCCAATCCAGGAGTGTTCATCATGTCGACGAGATACGGGGCGCTGTGGTCGATCAACACCGATTCGATGAACTGGTTCGCCGAGCGAGCAAACGACCGCTCATCATCGGCACGCGGACCTCCGCTGATGGTCAGTGAGCTCTGTTGATCACGAGTTCCGATTCGCAATCTGAGGAAATCCTGATCCTCGGTACGGCGTTCCCACAGGCGCGGATCAAGTGTCGCGGCTCGAGCGGCGAGCGAACGGACATCGGGTTGTGCCGCCAGACGCCTTGCAAGCAGCGTTTCATACGAAAGAGTTGCCGACTCGACTGCTTCGTCGACTTCCTTGGCGTACGCATCCATCGCCTCCGCGAGATCCGTGCGTCCCGTGCGCTTGTCCTCCCAACGGTTGGCGATCATCATGATCGGACTCACCAACGCGAAGACGAGCATGATCGGACCGACGAAATATGCCATCGCTCCTGCGAGAACCAGCGGAGCGAGCGTTGCAACAATGGGGAACCGGCGAGATGAAATCTCTTCGGGAGGAACCGGGAAACGGATCTCACGTCGAACCGGCTCCGGCGCCACGCGTGGTGGACGACTGAAGTCCACCACTCCGTCACGGCGACGAGTCGATCCTTGTTCGACCTGGGACGATGCCTGCACATCGAATGCAGTGGCTCCGATGGAGATCACATCTCCACTGGTCACCTCGACTGCTGAGGACACGACGCGACCGTTGACCAACGTCCCGTGACTCGAACCGAGGTCCCTCACGAGAAGTGTCGAATGTGATGTGGGTTCGATCTCGAGATGGCGGCGCGAAACGAGTGGATCGGAGATGGACACATCGACGTCGACATCGCGACCGACAACGAGACGTCTGCGGACGTCGATGCGATCCCCTGCCCGTGGGCCGGTGCGCACCAGAAGAGAGGCTCCTGCAGATGCGGTCGTGCCGGAACGATCACTGTTCCAATCGACCACGACGATTTCGTCACCCGAGACGAGATCCGCTGCTCCGATCGTGCCTGCAGGATCGAGAACCGTTCCCGACCGAAGCACTTCGAATGTCGCAGCAGCACACGAAATGCCGAATCGCTCGGCCATTCTCTCCGCTACGAGAGACACACGCTCGTTCGATGGCGTCTCGACTATGACATCGACGGGGGATCCACTGTCACGAAGTCGTAGGAGCAGTTCCACTCGGCTAGCTCACGATCACAGTCTGAACCTTGAAGCCGCTCTGACCCGCAACGAAGAAGAACGTGACCTTCTTCGGAAGCGCAATTCGGGTCGACGTCGCTGCATAGACGTAGTCCGATCCCTGTTTGGTCACGGTCGGGTTCCATCCTGCACTCACCGGCGCAAACGAGAAGGCGAACAGAGAATCGACCGCCGCGGTCGTCGCATAAAGCGAGGCTGATGCCTTCGAATTCGCCTTCCACGCATCGAAAAGCTTCTGCGCGCACACTGCGAACGAACTACACGAAAAGGCGTCGAATACTCCAGGAGCGATCGTGATGAACGACGAAGGAGGTGCAACAAGTGACAGATCCGGAATCAAGAATGGAAATGTCGTCGAGGATGCAGCAGTCACAGACGGAGGAGGAGCGGCTGGCGCAGCCGTCGTGGCGGACGGCGGGGGCGGGACAGTGGTCGGCGCCGCCGTCGGGGGAGATGCCACGGGTGGAAAAGTCTGTGCAACAAGAGTCGAGGAGAGATCAATCGTGGTCGAAGACGATGAATCGGCGGGTGCAGAGGAATCACCCGAGTCGGCAGATTCGTCTCCTCCCAGTTGAGTGAACGCGAACGCCCCACCTCCGACGAGAAGAGCGAGAACTGCAGCACCACCCAGAACCTTCTTCCACGCCGGAGTCCGTTCGATGACGGGTGCTTCCACCGTCGGTAGTCGCGGCCCAGTGGTCGATGCCTTGGGGACAGTTGATGTCGACTGCGCCAACTCCGTGGTGGTTGTATTGTCCGAGGTGAGCTGACGAGTCGAATTCGCTGGAGACACACTCGATCCGACGATTGCCTCGGTCTGGCTGAATCCCAATTCCTTCTGTAATTCTCGAAGGGCTTCGGCGAAGGCCAGGGCACTCGAGTACCGAGCCGATGGCGACTTAGCCATTGCCTTCGCAAGGATCTTGTTCAGAGACTTGGGAACTTCTGCTCTCTCGGGAACCGGATCATTCATGATTCTCGACACTGCGATGGCAAGCGGGGTCGAATCATCTGCATACGGGGCGACCCCCGTCACGAGACGAAAGAGCGAGGAACCCAAGCTGTAAACGTCGGCGGGGGCCTCGGCCGACTTCCCTTCGAGAACCTCAGGGGCGACGTGCATCAAGGTGAAGGAGCTTCCCGTCGCAGTGCCCGCTCGCACGGGATCGAGGGCAGAAATTCCGAAGTCCGACAACACAACCTCGCCATACGACGTCACGAGCATGTTCTCGGGTTTGATATCGCGATGCGTGATGCCAGATCGGTGGGCGGTCTCCACTGCTCCCGCAATTCGCACGATGGAATGCAAAGCTTCGTCGAGGGGGAGGCGCCCGAGTTCGGTGACTCGATCTGCGAGGGACCCTCCCTCGCACAACTCCATCGCAATGTAGGGCTTGCCGTCAGCCGCATAACCGGATTCGTAGACGGTCATCACACTCGGATGGGAGCCCAGGCGACCCATCGCAGCACACTCCCGCTCGAAGCGCACGCGCTGGGATTCGTCGAGGGCGCCGACATCGAGAACCTTCACTGCGACGTCTCGAGCCTGAGCCGTCTGATGGGCGCGGTACACCGTGCTGAATCCACCGCGACCGATCACCGTCAGGTCGCTGAAACCCTTGATTTCCACCATCTGAGCCCCCGGCTGAAAATGCCCGTGGTACCGAGAGGACACTTCGGTACCGATTCGGACGCCGAGAGCCTAGTCGCCGAATTCGATCGAGCAATTTCCGGTCAGGCGATCCCGTCACCCGGCGTCGTCGAAGGGCGGTTCGCTGAATTCGGGGAAGTGACGATCGACGTCGAAGATTCGAATTGTCCCAGCCGCCTCCAGACGATCGAGGAACCGCCTATTGGTTTCACCGCGTTTTGGGGGACTGATGCCAGCCCGCTGGGCCAACACTCGTCGCAAAGCCGTGAGCGATGACGGATTCCATCCGCCTCTCATGGTGCGGAGCAGATCCGTTGCATCCCTGCCACACGACACTGGCCCCTCGGGCCACATGACCATCAGGCCGATGCGGGAGACTCCCTCATCGAGGGACTCGTGTTCGTGATCGCGG
>JBIIKC010000181.1:0-3707 GCA_044233375.1 Ilumatobacteraceae bacterium | reverse complement strand
ACCAAACGGACATCACCCTGCTGCAGATATCGCAGGCCGCCGTGGATGAGCTTCGAACTTTTCGACGAGGTGCCCGAGGCGAAATCGTGACGCTCGACCAAGGCAGTCGCAAGGCCTCGCGATGCAGCGTCGACGGCCGTCCCGAGGCCTGTGACTCCACCACCGATAACCAGGACATCGAAGGTTTCGGAAGCGAGTCGAGCGCGCATCAGCGTTCTGTCGAAGGGCAGGCCCGATTCGGAAGGTTGAAGACGACGAATCGATGCCATTCGCTAGACAGTAGAGGATCGCCGCAGGAATTTCGCTCCGACTCTTTCCCGGAGTCCGTTCTCCTCCTATTGTCTGCGAGGACGAACGGGGCGCGGGGGCGTCTCAGGTCGAGGGGTGAGGTCATGGACATCGGGTGGCGTTCGATGGGAGCATGTCGAGGGCTGGACCCGGACATCTTCTTCCCGGACTCCGATGAACAGGTTCGGGAAGCCAAAGAGATCTGCTTCGGTTGTGATGTTCGCGTGTCATGCCTCGAGCATGCTCTTGCCAGTCGAGAAAAGGTCGGGGTCTGGGGAGGGACCACTGAACGCGAACGGCGCCGAATCATCCGCCAGCGTCGTCGCACGGCTTAGCTGTCGCCTGCACAACCGCCGGAGGCTCGAAGCCTGCGCGATTTGAGTCGGTATCCTGAAGAAATGCCGTCGACGGAAGACATGGGTGAAATCTCGCTCGAGTCGATCGGCGGATGGCCGGCGGTCATTTCTGGTCTTCTCGATCGAGTCGACCTCCCGGTGAGCCACGCCCGAGCGGCAATGTCCAACATCTTGAACGGTGATGCGACTCCAGCGCAGTTGATCGGATTCGTCGTTGCCTTGAGAGCCAAAGGGGAGACACCCGAGGAGATTTCCGGTCTGCTCGACGCTGTCCTTGTTGCTGCAACAACGGTTCCGTTGGACGATGCATTGCGTGAAAGTGCAATCGACATCGTGGGAACAGGTGGCGATCGGAGTCATTCGATCAACGTCAGCACGATGGCGGCGCTCGTCGTGGCCGGCTCGGGAGTGCCCGTCTGCAAACACGGAGCGCGAGCGGCATCGTCGCAGTGCGGAACGGCCGATGTGCTCGAGGCGCTCGGGGTTGCGATCGAACTTGCTCCCGAGGGCGTCAAGCGCTGCGTCGAGCGGGTCGGTTTCGGCTTCTGCCTTGCGCCTCGTTATCACCCGGCATTTCGCTTCGCAGCCCCTGCGCGAAGAGAAATCGGTGTTCCGACGGTGTTCAATCTCCTCGGTCCGATGGCGAACCCTGGGCGAGTTCGACGTCAACTCATCGGCGTGGCCAACCCAGCTGTCGCCGAGCGCATGCTTGCGTCCTTGAGGCTTCACGGCTCCCTTTCCTCCTGGGTCGTTCATGGTCAAGGACTCGACGAGTTGACGACCACCGGGCCTTCGCAGGTTCTCGAATTACGTGGCGGACGGGTGAGGTCGTTCACCGTCGATCCGGTATCCCTCGGACTTGCCCCAGCGATATCGGAGGAACTCGTTGGTGGAGATCCCTCGTTCAACGCCAACGTCGTTCGATCGGTGCTGTCGGGCGAGCATGGTGCTCACCGCAACATCGTGATTCTCAATGCCGCTGCCGGACTCGTGGTTGCAGATGCCGTCAACGACCTCGAGGACGGTATTGCGATGGCGAGGGAGAGCATCGACTCCGGTCGTGCACAGGCAGTTCTCGAGGGAGCTGTGCGCGAGTCGCAGGCAGCTCTCATCGACGTCGGTTCCTAGATGTTGCGAACCGAATCTCTCGGAGTCCGGGTGCCTGGCTCCTCTGCAAACCTCGGACCCGGTTTCGATGTGCTCGGAATGGCCGTATCGGTCTACGCAGATCTTGGTGTCATCGACGATCGTGATTCGGGTCCGCAACATCTGGTTGTCGATGGGAGGCATCCGGCGAATCTCGCCTACCGCGCTGCGGGCGGTCGTTCGGGGGTGTGGGTGCGCAGCTCCATTCCTTCTGGACGAGGACTCGGCTTTTCCGGCGCAATGCGTGTGGGGGCAATCGCACTCGGACTCGCCGAGAGGGCAGGAGTGATCGGGGGTGAACTCGTGGCACTCATCGACGAACAGGGCAGTGCCATTTTGGATCTCGCTGCGGAAATGGAGGGCCACGCCGACAACGCCGCCGCAAGCCTCTATGGAGGTGTCGTGGCATGTGCCGAAGTCGCTGGTCACGTGACCGCAGCACCGGTCCCACTTGCTGCGAACCTGATCGCCGAATCGGACATCGTCGTCTGGGTTCCCGACGTTCAGACTGCGACGTCGGAGAGTCGTGGGACTCTTGCTCCTTCAGTGTCGCGGTCGGATGCGGTCTTCAACCTCGCCCGTGTCCTCCAGCTGGTCCTTGCACTCGGTTCGAATGATCGGGAGCGGTTGAAACTCGGCGCCGAAGACCGATTGCATCAGGATCATCGATTGGAGAAAGTACCGATGAGTCGTCTTGCGCTGCAGCAGATGACGGGTGCGGGAGCAACGAGCTGTTGGCTCTCCGGATCGGGGCCGACCGTAGCGGCACTCGTTCACTCCAGCAATCTCGCTTCGGTCGAGGCTGCGCTGAGCATCGACGAGCTGCAAAAAACTGGTCGCTTCATGCGCTTGCAGATCGATGTCGAAGGTCTTCAGGCAGCGCGCTGAAACTTGACGTCGCCAATGGTTGGGACGAGTGCGAGCGGAGTGCTCCAGTTCCCCGAACACGAGACGAGCCGAGCGGAATCTGCATGGTCCTCGAAGTAGCGCCAGATGTTGAGCATCTCGTCGAGTGCCGAGCCGGGGAGCGGCATCGACGGTTCGACGATTGGAGACGATGCATTCAGTACGACATCGATATCGAGTCGTACGGGTGCCTTTCCTGACGCCGCGACCACCAAGGGGAACAAGAGCTGCCCGGCGGATCGAGTTGCGACGAGACAACCATGTTCGACTTCGAATTCGACCTCGCCGATGCGCAGTTCGATCCTCTCGGCTCGGCGGAATTCTTCGATCTTGCGCTGACGAGACAGGGCAGTCTCGAGCGACTGAATTCGATCGCGCATCGAAGCCGCCTCTTCGTACCTTTGGGCCGAAGACAGGGCACTCATCCGCTCATGGAGGCGCTCGAAGAGCAACGACGGTGAACTCGTCAATGCATCGACGACGAAGCGGACGATTCCTTGATATTCGTCACGGTCGGCGGTTCCCGAGCATGGACATCTGGCAACGCCGAGTTGAGCTGCCGAACACACGGGAGCATCCTGAGGTGGAACGTACGAACGACCGAGCCGAGCAGTGCATCTCCTGAGCGGAACGACGGACTCGATTGCTTCGATCACCTGACGAGCGGCAGTGCGACTCGTCAGCGGCCCGATGTACAAGCCGTGACGAGAAGTCGACGGACTCTTGGTGACGATGAGTCGCGGCCATTCTTCGTCGAGGGTGAGTCGCACGTAGCAGTACTTGTCAATCGTTGTGCCAACGCGGTTGTACTGGGGAAGGAGTCGTTGAATCAGGCGCGACTCGTAGACGCTCGCGGTCAGAGGATCGGGGGTCGCAATATGAGCGATCGACTGAACCTGGCGCAACATCGACCCCACCTTGCGTCTGGATTCCGACGTGCTGAAGTAACTGCGCACACGTTGTCGCAGGTTTGTCGCTTTGCCCACGTAGAGCACCCGATCACGGCCATCG
>JBIIKC010000180.1:0-3738 GCA_044233375.1 Ilumatobacteraceae bacterium | reverse complement strand
ACCCATCGACGGTGCGCCGGTCGACTCGTTGGATTTCCCGCTTGAAGTCCTCGTCGTGGATCGCCGCCAACTGGAATTCGAGGCGGAGTCGACGATGGGACTTGCCGATCGACCCCAACAAACCCATCGTGTTCTGGGCAACCGATGTGATCATCGACAGTCGGAACAGCTTGAGTCGGGGATCGTCGAATTCTGTAGCCGGCTCACCATTTGGTGTCTGCGAACCCGTGACACCGTGGATCGCCGAGTACCTCGACTGGCTGTAGATCTCCTCGAGCAACTTGACTGCCACGTCTTCGAACAGCGCGTCACGGTTCTGATACGTGGCGAACAGGGCACTCGGTGGCAGGTGAGCTGCACGTGCAATGCGCTGGGTCGTCGCTCGCCATACACCGCTGCGTGCGATGACGCTCGCTGCCGCGTTGACGAGTGCGTCGCGGACCGCGTCGTCAGTGGTCACGATGTAATTGAACGGGGGAGTGGCTTCGACATTCGGAAACTTCGCAAGATCCTTCTCGAGACCCTCGATCTGGTTCGCGTACTGAGTTCCAATCACCACCCGCTGAACATCGTCTTTGGGGAGCATGTCGGCTGCAGCGAAATAGAGCATTCCGACAGCGGAACTCGCGGCACTCAGCACTCGCAGCGAGGGAAGATCGTGGACGTCATCGGATGCACCCAGTTCGTGGAGCCATTCCCGCATCTCCGGAATGATGACCTCGTTCAGCTCCTGGATGCGCTGGGCGGCGATCAGCATGCTGATACCTGCTCGCAAAGGGCTCTTCGGATCGAGGACGATTGTCGCAAGCGTCTTGATTGCGTCGACTTCGGTGAACGGCGGGGCCATCATCGTCGTCACGGCGAGTTCGAGGTAGGAGCGCAAGGGGCCGGCGATTCTGTTCTGCCAAAGACCGACCAAGATTTCTTCGTTGTTCTCGTAACGGGCGTAGACGGCCCCGGTGGTCAGACCAGCCGATCGAGCCAGATCGAGAGCGGAGAGGCGGTCAGGACCCTTTTCGAGCAGAAGTTCGAGTCCGGTGTCCCACAGGATCTGGTCGTTTCGTGCAGCGTCGGCACGTCGCCGAGGCGCAGTTGCCACCTGTGACGGAATCGAGGGTGAAACGGAAGACATGACGTGGGCGAGGGAAGTTCTGCGAAAACCTCGTGTCCCGAAATATAGTAACTATTAGTAATCCTCGCAATCGGTCCACTGCGGCGATTCCCGTGAACTCAGAATTCGTGACGTCTATACCGCGCCCGCTCACCTCGGCCTGGTCGTGTATTCAGGTCACGGCATGGGCGCGCAGGGCTTCGAGGTCACAGAATTCGAGAGCCGAGACGTGAGTCGCCTCGAGGACGACCTGCGGAGCGCATCCGGCTTCGAACGCCTCCTGCCAGCGTGATGCGCACAGACACCATTGATCGCCACCGTTGAGGCCGGGAAACCCGTAGTGCGGGGCCGGCGTGCTGAGGTCGTTGCCCCGAGATTTGCTGAACGCGAGGAACTCCTCTGTCATCACGGCACAGACGACGTGCATGCCCGGGTCGTCACCACGTGATTCGCAGCATCCGGTGCGGTAGTAGCCCGTCATCGGGTCGAAGGAGCACGGCTGGAGGTCGGTGCCGAGAACGTTTCGCTGGGTCATGGGATTCAGGCCACAGTCACGTTGAACAGCTTGCCGATGAGGAACGTGATGCCACAGGCAGCGAGGAGGATCACTACTTGCCGGAGCGCACTCTTGGCGATCGATCGCTCGGCGTATCTGCCGATGAACGCGCCCACGAATGCAGCCGCAACCACGCCGATGCTCACTGAGGCAAGGCTCGCGCCGAAACCCGAGCCGATGTACCACGGAATGACCGGAAGGATCGCGCCGAAAATGAAACACACGAGCGACAGCAGAGCCGCGTACATCGCCGACGGGAGGACTCCCGGGTCGACGCCGAGTTCCTCGCGCACGTGGACCGTGAGGGCTGCATCCGGGTCGCGCATGACATCGGCGGCTGCGGCTGCGGCTCGGTTCGGCTCCATGCCGTGGTTCTCGTAGATCTTCGCGAGTTCGACTGTCTCCGCCGCCGTGTTGACCTTGAGTTCGCGCCGTTCGATCTCGATCTCCCGGGTGACCAGTTCGTTCTGAGCCGAGACGGACACCCATTCGCCGGCTGCCATGCTCGCTGCTCCTGCGATGGCGCCCGCGATACCTGCGAGGCGTACGACACCGCCGCCAACGCTGCTGCCGGCGAAGCCGATCACGAGAGACACATTCGAGACGAGTCCGTCGCTGATTCCGAACACCGCCGCTCTGGCGAGACCGCCGGACACGGATCGGTGACCCGGATGCTGTTCGGCGGGAATGGTGAAGGAGTGTCTGCTCACCCCCGGGACGCTAGTTGAGCGGTTCCTAACAGTCGCAAAGGTTTCCAGAGACTGGATTTCGAACGCGAAGCGAAATTTTCAGAGGAAAGCATCTTCGAAGATTCTGAACAACATGTTTACTCAAAGTATTTGTCTTTCGGATCAGACATGTGATACGAAATCGACATGGAAGTCCGAAGCAGTTCCCCATCGTCGTTCCGTCGTAGTCGATCTGCGATAGCTCGTACCGCGACAGTGGCTCTTTCGCTGGTTGCCGGCTCGCTCACGTTTTGGTCTTCGGTTAGCTTCGTGGCGCCTAACTTGGCGAGCGCCGCTCCCGTTCCTCTCTCAGTTCAGAGCTGTCAGAACATCTTCGGTTCGTGGTGGTACCTGGGCTTCGAGGGTTTCTCTGGGGGCACGATCGACATCGGAGCGGACCAGGTGACGATCGAAAGCCAGGTGCCGTCGAGTGACTTGAGTGATTTCGAACTTAGAGTTCAGTTCTACCCCGACGATAAGACCTGCTCGGATTTCAGTGTATTCGTAGACCCTTCAGTTAACGAGACGATCGACCGGCCGACGGGACTCTCGGTCTGTGTGGCGTCCCAGAGTTCGACTGGCTCGATGGGAACATTCGTGGCGCGACCCTGGTGGTGGGATTCGTTATTTGGAACTTCTGTGAAGCCGGAGATCGACGTCGTACAGGGTTCTCCCCGTTCTTTTGCATCACTGTGGGTCACCACTGATGACGGTCCGGCTCCGATCCCAGACGATGTAGAGGGTCGATTCGAAGTGAAGGAGATTGCGGGAGACCCGAGTGACCCGTATCCCGTGGATCCTGCCGTCGACGTGGACATCAAGATCGTCTTCGGCGCCAATCCGGTGTGTACGTTCTCGACTCCGGACAATGACGAACCAGCCGGTGGTTTCGACTTCGACATCGACATCGAGCACTACCGCAACCGTGCAGCAAGCGAAGTAGGAGCTTTGCCCGACACGCTCTGAACGATCGACTACTCGACCAGTTGGTCAAAACTGTTCGTCGGACTTCTCTTGAGATGTTCTCAACGGCGCGGCTACTCACTCACGCAAACACTCGGTTCGGTGGGCGGGCGTCGAGTTGACGGGTGCCGGCTCTGAGTTTCAGTGTCCAGCCGCCTTCGTGGGCAGCGTGGTGATGCTTCGAGCACAACGGGACCATGTTCTCGAGATCCGTTGGCCCGCCCTTTTCCCAATACTCGATGTGGTGAATCTGACATGCGTGGAACGCCACGGCGCAGCCGTCGAACGCACACGTGTCGTGAGTGGCTTCGAGAGCTCGGCGTTGCGCGGCTGAGGCCAACCGTTGTGAGCGGCCGATGTCGAGTGGCATGCCCGAACCG
>JBIIKC010000179.1:0-3780 GCA_044233375.1 Ilumatobacteraceae bacterium | reverse complement strand
GGGCGAGACATAGCGATCGATCTCGGCACAGCCAACACGTTGATTTACGTGCGTGGCATGGGTGTCGTTCTCAACGAACCCTCTGTGGTGGCCGTCGATGTCGCGGACGGGCGCCTTGTGGCCGTTGGCATGGAAGCGAAGCGGATGATGGGTCGCACGCCAGGGCACATCCGCGTCGTGCGACCATTGAAAGACGGTGTCATTGCCGACTTCGACGTCTGCGAAAAGATGTTGCGTTACTTCATCCAACAGATTCACGGCAGTCGCTGGAGCAAACCGCGCATGGTGATCTGCGTGCCATCCGGAATCACCGGTGTGGAACAGCGGGCAGTGCAGGACGCAGCCGAGTACGCGGGGGCTCGGCGTCCGGTACACATCATCGAAGAGCCGATGGCGGCGGCGATCGGTGCCGGTTTGGCGATTCACGAGCCGACGGGAAACATGATCGTGGACATTGGAGGTGGAACGACTGAAGTTGCGGTCATCTCGCTCGGAGGAATCGTGACAGCTCAGTCACTGCGCGTTGCCGGAGACGAGTTGGACGAGGCGATCATTTCCTACCTCAAGAAGGAGTTCTCGGTCGCAGTTGGCGAAAGGACGGCTGAAGAGATCAAGATTCAGTTGGGTTCTGCTTGGCCATTCGAGGAGGAGATCACCGCAGACATTCGTGGGCGTGATCTGATCAGCGGGCTGCCGCGCACCATAGCGCTGACTACCGACCAAGTTCGAGAAGCGCTGGCTGAGCCGGTTGCGGCGATCGTGGATTCCGTGAGGACCACCCTCGACAAGACCCCCCCAGAACTTGCTGCGGACATCATGCATGTGGGTATCACGATCACTGGAGGAGGGGCGCTTCTGGCGGGCATCGATCGGCGACTGGCCCATGAGACGGGAATGCCGATCAACATTGCACCGGATCCGTTGTTCTCGGTCGTCCTCGGGTCCGGTCAGGCTCTCGACAACATCGAAATGATGCGCGAATTCCTATCGAGTGTCGACGACATCGGCTGAGGTAGCGGACGATGGCTACATATTCCGTAGGTCGTCGACGGACGATTGCGCTTCTTGCTTTGACCTCGGTCCTTTTGATGACGCTCGACGTACAGGACAACTTTCTGGTCAACGGTCTTCGACGAACCTTCACCCTCATTTTCGAACCGGTACAGGATGCTGCGCGGGTGGTGACTCGCCCGGTGGAGAATGCATGGCGCAGTTTCACGGAGTTCGATGAACTTCAGGACGAGTTGCTGAGGTTGCAGGACAAACTCGACCAGCAGGAGGGGGCATTCATCGCTGCGTTGGCAACCGCCCGCGACGCTCAGGAACTTCTCGCGCTGAACGGCATCGACAACCTGTCGGATATTTCGTCGATCACGGCACAGGTGATCGGTGATACTGCATCGAATTTCTCACAGGTGGTCGAGATCAACCAAGGGTCCGATCGGGGTCTGCGCGTCGGAATGCCCGTCGTGAATGCTGCCGGACTTGTCGGCAAAGTCACCGAAGTCTTTCCGCGGCGAGCGCTCGTGATGCTTGCAACCGATGTCGCGTATGCGATTCCCGTACAGGTGATCAACCCACCAGTGGTCGAGGAAGTGGTGATCGACGACCCCGGATCGGCAACGACTTCGACGACGTCCACCACGACGACCACTGTTCCAACGGCTGTCGGTGCTTCGACAACCGTTCCGACTCCAGGCGCTGCGGGGACGATTCCGACGCTGCCGCCGACTGTGGTCCCGGAGCCACCGCAGACAACCGTGCCGGAGACCACAGTTGGACCAGCGTTCGACATTGTCGACTTCGAAGACCTACCCGCCTCGGAGACGGGAGCTTTTCGCGGACGTGGAACTGATCGACCTCCCATCGTCGAATTCATCGATCAGAACTCTCGTTTCGGAGAGATCAAGGTGGGTGCTCTCGTCATCACCTCGGGTGGCGCAGCAAGCCTTGCACCTCGTGGAGTGGTGGTTGGCCGAGTGATCAAGATCACCGAGCGGTCCGGGACCTCGGGTGCGGCTCTCGAGGTTCGCCTTTCGGCCCGACTGTCGACCCTCAACTTCTTGCGCGTACTGCTGTACCAGCCCGTGGCGGGCGGTTGATCGTGGCCGAGATCCTGAACAGGCCCATCATTCGACTCCTCCTCGTGTCGTTTCTCGCTCTTCCGATTCAAACCACCTTCTTCGCCGATGTGAAGTTCTTCGGTGTCGCCATTCAATTGATGCTGGCTCTCGCCGTATCGGCCGGCGTGATCGGTGGATCCGAGAACGGCGCTCTTGCAGGTTTCATTCTCGGCCTCATGTTCGACCTCGTCCTGTCCAGCCCGCTCGGCCTGCTCGCTTTCGTCTACGGACTCGCAGGCTGGGCCGCTGGTGCCGTGTACTCGCGAACAGTGGCCAACCCCTGGTGGCTCAACGCTCTCGCCGTTGGTTTCGTCAGCGCCTTCGCAACGTTTGCTCAACCCGTTCTCGCCAACTGGGTGGGAGTCGAAGGATGGATCTCGCTGCGTCTCATCGAGGTCGTCATCATCGTGTCCATTGCCAACATGCTGCTCAGCTTTTTGACGGTGCCTCTCATGAGGTGGTGTTTGGCAATCAAGCGACGCCAACTGCTCTCATTGTTCGACGACGCCTCCGTGTGACCTGCGCTGCGTCTCCAAGCTGTGAGCCGCAGGACGAACCGATGAATGCACTTCGGCGTCGAGTTGTGTCAGGCTTGGGGCATGGCTGTCAACAAGCGTTCCAGCCGTCTGGCGGTTCTCGGCACGATTGGCGCTGTGCTCTTCAGTGCCCTGGGGCTCAGATTGTGGTTTCTTCAAGCGGTTGACGCTCCGGTTCTCGAGGAGCGGGTCCAAGCGAACAAGTCGCGAACGGTGAGGCTTCTTCCCGAACGTGGCCGAATCTTCGACCGGGATGGGCGGATCCTGGCCGACAACGAACGTGTTCTGACCATGACGATGTCATGGGAAGTGATGCGCCGAACTGCGGACCGTCTCGAATTGTTCCGGCGGCTGGCGCCTCTGCTCGAAGTGTCGCCGAGCGACCTCGAAGCCAGGTACAAGAGCAACCGTTACAGCCCATTGCTTCCGATGCCGCTCAAAGAGGGCGTGAGCGAGGAAACTGCGATCTACCTGATTCAACGGACCGAGGACTTTCCGGGAATCGATGTCAGCGTGCAATGGAAACGGCAGTATCCCTACGCTCCTCTGGCAGCACACGTCATTGGCTATTTGGGAGCCATCACAGCGGACGACAGCCTGCAGTACCGTGAACTCGGGTACGACTTGAACGAACGTGTGGGCCAGTTCGGCGTCGAGAAGTCGTTCGAGCCCTACTTGCGAGGCGCGCCTGGTTACGTGAAATACGAGGTCGACTCTCGAGGCGCGATTCTCGACGTGGTCGAACGCAAGGAACCAGTTCCGGGATACGACCTGCAACTTGCCATCGATCTCGACTTCCAGCAGTTGGCGGAGGTGACGCTCGAGACCCAGTTGCGCATACGAAGTTATGCAGAGGTCTGTCAGCAGAAGAAGAGGGTTCGCGACGAGCAGGAGTCACTCCTGCGTGGACGGGATGTGTGGGTGCTGGATGAAGAGCAATCCCGAATCCAGGAACGCGATGTCGTCAAACTCGTGCCGGTGATCGAATCCGCACGGATCGTCGATGAGAACGGGCAGGAGCAGCTGGTGCCCGTCCCTCCTTGCTCCAACTACATTTCGCCCGCTGGTTCAGTGGTCATGATGGACTACTCGACTGGCCAGGTGAATGCAATCGCCAGCTA